>JAUWDI010000143.1 GCA_030608865.1 Anaerolineales bacterium
TCGACCAATCGATCACGATGCAGCTTGGTCTGATCGAAGGTCGGCGCCGTTATGGCATGCCGTAGGACCGAATCGAGTTTCGCCACTGGGATTTAACCACCCTCCCCCGTCGTAGAGAAGGCAGTCTCCTTACGGTCGACTTCTCCGAGCTCCTCGTAGCTCAATCGTGAAATTAGTAGATAAGTTGAAGATAGGGGATCCCCACGCAGGTGCGCGGTGAAGTTAAACTTCGGGGTTGCTGCGCCGATGATGCTCATACTCGCCGACTCTTCGCCGTCCTGATCAAGCACAATCACATCGAGATCTGGGGGGTCTTGGAAGGGAGTGAGCTCCAGTGTGACTCGAATTCGTTTCCCATCCGGATAGGGGTCGATGTGGACCGACTGTATCCGCACCTCCTCAGGAGGAACGGGTGCGCCTTCTGAATCTTCAATCTGAATGAACATCGAACAACAATCCCAGTATAAAGGTTTATTTACGGATAACAAACGGCAATTATGTTCAATCTACTCCCTAGCCCACTAAACCAGTAGCATGTTTCGTACCTATCCGTAGGGGACCAGTGCCTTCTATGCAGGACAACCCCCAGACGGCGAAACCGATACGGCGACAAGTTTAATTCACCAAAGATACCCCAAAAAATCCAACCATAACCCCCTTTATAGCATCAATTCACCCCGCGTTGTATCACCCAAAACAAACCTGCATCTCCTACAGAGCAAAATCAAGGCCTCCGGCATCCATCTGTAACCCCTCGGGCATAGTAGTGCGGTGGTAGAATATGCCCTTGTAAGGGTGCTTTTGGATTATTATTGAAATAAGATCGGTAACTATATACCCATAAGCCTTTATTCCATTTTTCTTGTCAACGTCTCATTATTCTAAAGGGAGCTATCCATGTCTGTAATTCAACCCGCACTCGAGTTTGCCCAAAACAACAAAGACGCCGCTCTCGAGGATTTAAAAGCGATCCTGCGAATAGCGTCCATCTCGACACTTCCAGAGCATGAAGGGGACATCACCCATGCGGCGGAATGGCTATCGGGAAAATTACAGAATTTAGGTTTCGATTCTGTCGAAATCATGCCCACTGCGAAACACCCAATAGTATACGGTGAGTGGTTGAAAGCTGGGCCCGACGCCCCCACCGTTCTCGTCTATGGTCATTACGACGTCCAGCCCGTGGATCCGCTCGATGAATGGGAGAGCCAACCTTTCGAGCCTGAAATCCGGGGGGATAACCTCTATGCCCGCGGCGCTTCAGATATGAAAGGTCAGCTCGTCGCCATTCTCAAAGCGCTGGAAGCCATGGTTCACGCCTCACACTTGCCGGCGAATTTGAAATTCATGTTTGAGGGCGAAGAAGAGATCGGCTCGCCGAGCCTGCCTGCCTTCATTGAAGAGCATAAAGACCTGCTGGCAGCCGATGTATGTTTGAATACCGATGCGGGAATACTCACTCCCGATCAACCCGCGCTCACCATCGCTTTGCGGGGCTTGACCTATTTCGAGATTCGGCTTCAAGGGCAGAGTTCGGACCTCCACAGCGGAACATTTGGCGGAGTCATTGACAACCCGGCGATTGTTCTCTGCCAGCTTGTAGCAGGCATGCGCGATCGACAGGGCAAAATCCTGCTGCCAGGTTTTTACGATGATGTGCGTGAACTTACACAGGAGGAAAGAGATATTCTTCCTTCCCTTGCAGATGAGTGGTGGTTGGAAAGCGCTGGAACGCAAACCCTTTTTGGCGAAGATGGATACCCTCCAACGGAGCGGGCGACAACCCGCCCCACCCTCGACATCAATGGCTTGCTCAGTGGTTTTACAGGCGAGGGCTCGAAGACAGTATTGCCAGCGAAAGCGATGGCGAAAGTCTCGATGCGCCTCGTTCCAGATCAGGTCCCCGCACGAATTCACGAGAGTCTGATCAAGTATATGGAGGAGAACGCCCCACCTACTATGACCTGGGAGATCGAGGATTTATCCAGCGCAACACCGGCGATCATCGAACGCGATTCCGAAGCTGTTAAAGCTGCATCCAAGGCGCTGGAAACTGTCTGGGGCATCGCACCCGTCTACACTCGTGCCGGAGGAACCGTTCCTGTCGTCTCGCTGATCAAAGAGATTCTAGACATCGACAGCCTCATGTTGGGTTTTGGCCTCCCCAACGACAACATCCACGGACCCAATGAGAAACAACACCTGCCCAGCTTCTACCGCGGCATCGAAACCTTCATTCATTTCATTGAAACATTCTCAGGAACCTAGTAGTCACAGGGACAAGGAACTCTTTATGGAAGAACGTCTACCCAACTATGGCGGCCAAGCGGTAATCGAAGGTGTGATGATGCGCGGCCGAAAAACCTGTGCCGTCGCTGTTCGCGCTCCAGACCAATCCATTCAGGTTGAAATGCAGCCGCTTGGCTCTCTCTACCAGAGCCGCCTTATCCAGACTCCCTTCATCCGCGGGCTTTTCATTCTGTGGGACGCATTGGTTTTAGGCATGCGGGCGTTGACTTACTCAGCCAACATGCAATCGGAAGAGGATGAACAGCTCGATGGCTTTGCGATCACCCTGAGCCTGATATTTTCGCTGGTTATTGGTATAGGTTTATTCTTCCTTCTGCCAACGGGGGCAGCCTACTTGCTCGAGCGATGGTTGAATTGGGCGCCTTTCTGGTCAAATGCCGTAGAAGGGGTTTTTCGTCTCCTCCTGCTTATAGGCTATATCTGGGCAATCGGATTCATCCCCGAAATCCGCAGGGTTTACGGCTATCACGGAGCAGAGCATAAAACCATCAACACTTTTGAAGCCGGCGTCCCTCTCGAGGTGGATAAGATACAAGGCTTCCCCAGGGAGCACACGCGTTGTGGTACGGCCTTCCTGCTTACAGTCGTAGTTTTCTCCATCATCCTTTTCAGTGCAATCGGACCCCTTCCTCTAATCCCGCGATTGTTGAGCCGGATTCTTCTTCTCCCACTTCTCGCCTCGCTGGCGTACGAATACATCCGCTTCTCGTCTAACTTATTGCGCTACTCCTGGGCGAAACCTCTGGTCGCCCCAAATCTTTGGCTCCAGCGCTTGACCACCCGTGAGCCTGAGGCGGATATGATTGAGGTCGCTGTTGCGGCTTTCGAAGCGATGAGAGCGGAAGAACGAACTTTGGAAGAAGCGGTTATCTAACAATCGCTGCCGATTCGTAATCGCCAGAATCTCCAAAAATGTCCATCCATTCCCACAATCTCCCTTTTATTGAATGCGCGTTTGATGCCTGCCAACACATGGCATTCTCAAAACTCCGACAGCGAAAAATCCTCTCCCGACGCATGTTTTATTGACGCCCTCCTGCGCGCTGGGTACAATCCATTGATTGAAAGGACAGCCGGTGACAGCACGTATTCATTTGCGAGATAAAGAGTTCAAGGTGCGATCGGGGATGACGATTCGCTCCGCTCTCCTGCGATTGAATATCCAGCCAGAAGCCGTACTTCCGACACGCGATGGCGAGCTCCTAACCGATGATGAGATTCTTCTGGAACGTGACGAAATTCGCCTCATCGCCGTCATTTCAGGAGGCGCGTATTAATCTTTCACCGACACTCAGCAGTAAACAATGAAATGCCGGAAATGCGGCGAGAAAGCCGTAATCCATATGCGTCAGCACAAGCTGGCCCTGTGCAAGA
>JAUWDI010000047.1 GCA_030608865.1 Anaerolineales bacterium
GGCTAGGGGCAAACCCTTACACCCGACCCTGGTTTTTCTTCGTGATGCTCTAGACGATCCCTATCGTAAAGGAACCGAGAAGCAAGGCGAGCAATCGCTCCAGATGGTTCAACCACCTCAGTCTATAGTTGTTCTTACCGCATCTCTCTCACTTAAAGAAGGACCTGTGGGTGCAGACCCACAGGTTCTTCTTGATTACAAACTGCGCTAAGCAAGTTAAGGATTTTGGCGCTAACTCGTCTGCAAGACCGGGGGACGATCCCGCAGCACCTCCGGACGAACATCGTCCATCCGCTCAGGCCTCTCTGCCGGGGCCTTGCCCGCGCCCACAACTACGGCAAGAAATTCGCCATTGCCGAGATCCCTTCCCGCGACAATTGCGACCATACCCACCTCAAGATCACCGAAGCCATTTACACTTCCATCTCGAGATTTGTATTTAGTCGAACTATCCACGGAAAAATTCTTCTGCTCTCCAGAACGAGTCTCGATCGTAAGGGAATTTCCCCCAAGCGAGACAATCTTCCCAGAAGCGCTGAGGATATTGGGACGCTCCGGGCGATCTTCAGGATTTCCGGCCAGCACGACCAGAGCTTGATTGGTTCCATCTTCCATCTTAATCGCGCCCACCATAGTGAGCATCCCCCGCTTAAGATCATGGATCCCGGTTACCGATCCATCGCGGCTCCTGAATTTCGTCCGCTCGCCGGTGACGAATGTGATGCTTTCGCCTTCATTTGATTGAACAGTGAAGGTCTCCTGCCCAGGAACAACCCCTGTGATCTCACCTGTGGTCCGAAACATGCGGTCACGGATATCTCCCGCTGGAGCCCCTGCCGCCACAACGAGGGCGACGATGCCGTTATCTTCTGTATCCACGGCGGTTACGAGGGCGGCCATTCCCGGCTCGAGATCGTCCAGCGAAGTCACTTCTCCATTACGGCTGCGGTAGCGGGTGCGCTCGATGACGTTGATTGTCAAACTGCGCCCATCCTCCGTGAGTAGCGTAAAGTAATCACCACCAACGCCACCCACCTCGCCCTTCAAGCGCATTATGTTTGGCAGCTCTTCGGGAGTGGCCGCGAATACCACTGAGGCGTTTATTGTCCCATCGCCACGTTCCGGACCGACGACGATGGTACGCATATCAACGACTAAATCTTCAAATCCTTGAACAGCGCCGTTGCGGCTGCGATACTCGGTATTACCCGTGACATGCACGTGCACATCGGTTCCGCTGAGCGTGCGCACAGCAAACGTATTTCCGGGGAAATCCACGTTGAGAATAACCCCTGCAACTCGGGTCTGATTGTCCGGCGCATCACCTTCGGCAGAGGCAGCCCCAACTAATCCCAAAGTAAGAGCGGCGGTCACCAGAATGATCCTCGTCCATTTTGTAAACATCGCTAACCTCCTTCAATTTTGAATACACACATATTTTCAAGGAAGTGCGCGAAAGGATCATAGCGGGTATGTAAAAAGGCTGTAAAGTCGTAGGGGGAGTTAAAAAGAGCTTTCCGGCTCGAAATTCCAGAAAACTCAAGGATCAATCATCGGGAAAATGAAGTTCCTCTTTTCCTGTTAACTTGTCATGGATGCGATTGATCACGATGTCAAGATGTCGCGGTTGGTGAACGAAATCGAGATCGTCCGTGCGAATCGTCAGCACCGGGCAGATATCGAAGCGGTTGATCCATTCCACATACAGAGAATCAAGCAACTCAAGGTACTCCTGGGTGATCCCCAATTCCATGTCCCTGGCACGCTGTTGGATACGCCCCATCAGAACAGGCACGGGCGCCTTCAGATGTATCAGGAGGTCCGGGGAAGGTAGTTTCCCCACGATGAGATCGAAGACCTTGCGGTAGTTCTCGTAGTCCCGATCAGAAAGCGTCCCCAATTTTAACGCAGCCCGGGCGAAGATCTCCGCGTCCTCATATATTGAGCGGTCGATAATCGTCGAAGCGCTAGAGTCAGCCAGGGCTAAATGCTGGTCTGCGCGGTGGCCAAGGAAAAAGACATTAAGGTGGAAAGCCCAGATTGCCATATCGGCGTAGAAATCAGCGAGGTAGGGATTATCAACCACAGATTCGTACGCAGTATCCCAACCTAACCGTTCTCCCAGCCGCTCTGTGAGGGATGTTTTTCCAGACCCGATGTTTCCGGCGACGAGCACGAAATGTTTTGCCATCGACAATCACTCCTTGACAGCATGAATAATCTTATCTACACAGAGTTGTGATTTTAGGTATTCTACGCAAGATGAGCAAACCAAAAAGGAATCAATTCCCGATTGCCCCCTGAAGTGGAAAGTGGCTTAATTCTCGATATTGGCTATATCCTGGCCACCAATAAAAACCGACCATCTCGTGGGCTTATCGAGCGCGCCGAGGACATTCAGGAGCGTACTTTTTCCGCCGCCACTCGGCCCCATGATTGCCAGAAGTTCTCCATACCTGACCCGCAAATCGACCCCGTCAAGTGCACGGATCTTCTCTCTAGCACCATCTATCGTCAACCCTCATCGTGGGTATAAAACAAGGCCATGACCTCTCCAGCGTGATCAACTCTCAATTTCGATATCGACAAATGCCGTCATCCCCCACCTGACTTTCTCTGGAATTTCATTCAGCTCAATGATTACTTTATAATTCACGCCCGAACCCTGCTCCGATTTACTGGCGATGTAAATAACCTGACCGTCAACCACAATGTCTGGCAACGCGTCAAAAGTGGTGGTTGCAAAATCGCCAATCTCGATTCGCGCTGCATCAATCTCGTTCAGGTCCGTAGTCTCCACCCTTAGAGTTTGTAAATCTGCCAATACAACCAGAGGCTGCCCGGGAGCGACCCACTCCTTTTCTTGTGAGTACACATCACTGACCGTTCCGGCGAAAGGTGCTTCCAAAACGAGCAAAGAGAGGGCAGCCTCAGCCGCTTTTACATGAGCCTGCGCAGCGGCTACCCGCGCTTCCGCTCGCTCGAGGGTGTCGGGATCCGGCCCATCCTTAACTCTTTCCCAATTCTGTTCAGCAACTCCGAGTTCCGCTTCGCTTATAGAAAGCTTGGCATCAAGAACGGATTGCTCTGTCTCATCTGGATAGCCTAAATACCAGTTAAGCCTCCTGAGCGCGGCATCGCGGGCACTGCGTGCAGAAGATAGCTCGATCAACGCCATTGCCCGTTGGGCGTCGTCCTCGGGCCGACCAGAGTAATGGTCATAATTACCTTTTGCTCGATCGACCTCCTCCTCCGCAAGCACGAGGCCAGCTTGTGCAGAGTCGATCGTGGATTGGCTGGCGCGATTACCTTCCTGCTGGACACGCCAGTTATACTCTGCATCTTCAAGCGCATCTTGGGCATTCGCAAAGGAAAGCTGCGTCTGCGCACTGATAAGAGCAGAAGTGCGGTGCACCTCATCCAGGCTTTGGTTTGCGAGGATGAGTTCTAAGCGAGCAGTCTCCAGGGCAGCGTGGGCCTGCTCTCTCCCCTTTAGAGCCATCAGGATTTTTCCCTTCTCGACCACCTCCCCCTCTTCAACCATGATTTCATCCACAATGCCTGGAGTCGAGAAACTTAAGACAACCCTTTTTGAAGGGAGCACAATACCCGTGGCACTGACAATGGGCTGAAAATCCTCTAGAATGCCGCTATTGGGCTCCTCGGTTAGGTCGGGTGTGCCTTGAGTGCACGCGGGAAGAAAGAGAAGCGCAGTAATCACCAGAACATACAAAGCTCGCAGTGCTCTTTTGTTATTCATGTTCAACCATCCTTAGAATCGATTTCCGATTAATTTCTTTCACTAGAACCAACCCTCATTCATAACGCAACGCCTCTACCGATTCAAGACGGGTGGCTCTTAAAGCTGGATACAAACCACCCATCAATCCTAATAGTAGAGCCACAGTTAAGGCGCGGGCGAAGATACCAAGAGTCCAGATCGGTTGAGCAACCTCACCAATCATCGGAATTAAGTTCAACCTAGCAATTAATCCAAATGCTATGAAAACACTCATTACACCGCCGATATGCCCTAAGAGCAAGACCTCGCTGAAAATGAAGCCCAGGACCCGGAGGGATCCGTCCACAGAATCGATTCCTATGATGACCTTCGGGGCAATGAATTCTGCCCTGGTGTTTCGTGATCAAAACCGAGATGAGCGCAAAAGGCGTGGGCCAAGACGATCGATAAACCAGCCGAAATACATTTCAATCCAGGGGACCACCCATAACAAACGTGGAACGTAAATCGCCCGCCTAGGTTTCTTCAAAAGCCCCAAAATTCGTTGGGCTACCGTCTCTGGCTGAACTGCAAGACGCTGAAACGGAATAACACCACTCCCGGAGTGTGCAGCCACCTTATTAAAGAAGGGCGTCTTGACCGCTCCAGTTCGGACCACGCTCACATTAACTCCTGTGTTAACAAGTTCTCGATAAAGCGAAGTTGTAAAGACATCGAGAAATGCTTTGGTTGCTCCGTAGAGCGCTACCCCCTGACTGGGAATGCTGGCGACAATCGAGCCGACATTGATGATATGCCCGCGATTAACTCTTTTCATCTCAGGAAGAAATTGAAGCGTAAGACCTGTCACTGCTTGAACATTAACCGCGAGCATGCTTCTGGCTACAGTCCACGGCATCTCATCCCCAAATCCATACCAGCCGAATCCGGCATTATTGAGCAAGACCTCGATCGGGGCGCCAATATCCTTCACCTGATCAGCAATTGCTGAATAGGATTCTTCCTGGGTCAGATCTGAGCAGATGATATCCGCTGACCCCCCAGATTCCTGGATATTAAACTGAAGCTTCTCCAGGCGCTCTTGGCGGCGAGCGATTAATACCAGATGGAAACCCACTGTGGAGAGCTGCATTGCTGCCGCTTCACCTATCCCGCTTGAAGCGCCCGTAACAACTGCGATACGTTCAGATAGTCTCGGATCAATCATTTTGCCCTTCAGGTTTGCACTTGTGATTTACTCAGAATCCAGGCGCGGATTACCGGTCGGAAGAGACGAATGAAGAAGCGACGAAAGCCAATACTTTCCTTTACATCCTCGATGTAATCCGCCAATGTCAGCCGTTGGAACTTCAGTACCTTCTGGCTTTCCTCCGTATCTAACCAATCGGTGGGATATGGCTCATCTGTGAAGGCATCCTCCGGCAGCATTCCAATCCCGGCAGCATCCATCACCCCTTTCACCAACTCGCGCTGATAGAGCTGGCAGTCGGATCCACCGCCGATATGCCAGATATTTCCCCAGATTTCATCCGCCTCCAGTCCATTCGCAATCGCTAAGCCCACATCCCTTCGATGGACGAATTCGATCCGATTGTCCAGCGGGACATCAAACATCGCCGGGTCCATCACAAGGCGTATTGGAAGAGATGCGCCCAAGCGGTAGATTGCCCAAGTTAAACCCGAGCTCCGAATCATCTCCTCGCATTCGACCTTGTGTTTTGCATAGTGTTCGATGGGATGTGGAGTATCGAATATTGTCCGCGGCGGCGGCAAATGCTGGGTCTTGCCATAGATATGAAGCGATGAAGAGAATAGTATCTTCGGGGGCTTTGGCTGCTGTTTCATAGCATCAAGCAAGTTCTTCGTACCCCCAACATTAATCTCCCGTGCCCATTCAGGCTCTTTCTCGCTGCTGACTCCGGTCGCGGAAAGCGTGGGAATCACGAATGCCAAATGGACGACGATTTGAATATCTCGTAATGCCTCCATTAGATCCTCTGGCCGGCGTAAATCCCCCCAGAAGATCTGCGCTCCCTGCTCATAGGATCTAGCGACACGCTCATTCGCTTTCGTCTTAAGGTCAAAGCAGCGAACCCTGTGCCCGCGCCTGAGAAGTTCATCCAATGCGCTCTGGCCAATATTTCCAAACGCACCAGTAAGAAGTACGTTCATTTTTATTCCCTCGCAGCTATTCCATGAAGCAGGAGTTCCAGCGCTTCCTGGGTTATGTCTTGCCAGTCCTCTCCACCTGTATCCAAAAGACCTTGAACGAGCATTCCCACCGCCAGAGCAATGAGGACGCGGGCTGTATTGTGAGGGGAAAGATCTCTTAGACTTCCATCATCTATCCCCCGCTGTATCAGGGCGGCAAAGAAATCACGGTAGCGTTGAAACGGTTCGACCGTTGCATCCCAAACATCAGGGTCGCGAATAGCCCTACTCCAAAATTCAAGGAAGATCGGGAGTTGTGGGCCGCCAACATCGAGTACCTGCCCTATGATCTCGCCCATGGAGAGCAACCCATCTTGGACGTCTTCGGTTGACTCATCAATTAGATTGAGCTGCTCATCCAAGCCCTTTAACCAGCGCTGCATAAGCTCTAGAAAAATGGATTGTTTAGTCTCGTAATGATGATAGAAAGCCCCCTTGCTCACACCCGCGGCGTCGCAGATCATTGAAACACTCGTCGCCTCGTAGCCATGTACGGCGAATAAATGCTCCGCCGCTTGCAGGATGCTCTCTTTCGTTTGCGTTGCCCGATCTTGCTGTTTCATCATCTCCTCACAATCATACCGACCAGTCGGTATGATATATTAATCGAAATAACCCCTTGTGGCAAGGGGTAGAAACTCCTAGTTCTTTAGGGTTGTATTTGAGTCCAGGAAGAACTACTGATAGAAACCGGCATCGCCAGGGTTTCTCACTTAACTCTGCATGAAAGATCCCTGTTCAACGTCATTCTGAGGAGCAGAGCGACGAAGAATCTCGTTCATGGAAGGGAGCTCAATTCAGGTCGTAAACCGAGATGCTTCGCTCCGCTCAGCATGACATTAATGGGCTACATTCGAGTTTAGAGATGGAGCCCGTACAAGCAACATCCTAGGGATTTCTCGCTTCGCTCGAAATGACATGCATTAGCAAGTTGCTCTCGGTTATGTCATTTCGAACC
>JAUWDI010000150.1 GCA_030608865.1 Anaerolineales bacterium
GGGACGGATCGAGGTCATACATCGTAAGAAACCATGACGTAGCAACTTCACCATCTCCGACCTTGGAGAAAGCCTGCGGGTTATTGCCTAACGCCAAGCCATTCTGGAAAAGTTCGACAGCCTGAGGGCTCATCGTCGGCACGACCGGGAGCAGCTTCCACCCACCTGAGTCGAGTGCCGGGCTGTCCGTAGCTATCGCCTTCGGGGTCGCAGAATGCAAAACCTGAGTAGGGATGGCAGTTGGCGTTGATTTCACGCTGGTTGGCGAGACCATCACAGGTGAGGATTGTTGTTGGGTTTCCTCAATCTCAGGGGAAATATTGTCTGAAGGACGGGGAGACGTAAAGGAACATGAGCACGAGAGAATGAGGAACAAGCATAGAACGAAAGGGTGGGAGGGGATCGACTTGTACGCCATAATAAAACCGGCCAATAGTTAGGATTCCGTAAGACATCCTTTGTGCCTGATGGGCTTTCGGTCCAACTGCGGGACGAATAAAATCCTACTTCAACTTATGCAGGCTCTAGCTGTTCTTTACTGAGCTCCGCTCCGCGGCGAAGTGCTTCGATATTCGAGTCGAGCAAGTTCCGACGATGAGCGGGGATGTGTCCCTTCAGACCTTCGCCGACTTGCTCTATTGAAAGCACATCCAGCCTTTCAAGCAGGGCACCGAGAAGGACAAGGTTGGCCAGCCGCTGGCTTCCGAGCTCTTCGGCGATCTCATTGGCAGGAATGAGCACAACCTGGATATCCTCTCGCTCCGGGTTGCGATCCACGAGCGAGGAATTCACAACGAGCACCCCACCCTGCTTCACGAGCGATTCGTATTTATCCAGAGAGGGGATGTTCATTACGATTACAGCCGCGGGATTCTTTACGATCGGCGCGCCGATCTCGTCGTCGCTGATGATGACAACACAATGAGCCGTGCCGCCGCGCATCTCTGGCCCGTAGGATGGGAACCAAGTCACATGCATGCCGTTATCTAATCCCGTGTAGGCCAGTAATTGACCGGCGAAGAGCGCTCCCTGGCCACCGAAGCCAGAAATGATGATCTCTGTCTGCATAGTGTCGCTATCCCTTCTTACTTTTTACAATGGCTGGGTGGACTTTGAAATCACCAAGTGGGAAATAAGGAACCATATTCTCTTCGATCCACACGAGTGATTCTTGTGCACTCACCTTCCAGTTCGTCGGGCAATTCGACAGCAGTTCGACCATCGAGAAGCCAAGTCCCTGGCGCTGCACTTCAAAAGCCTGCCTGACGGCCTTCTTCGCTTTACGGATGTTCGCTGCATCATGCAAGCTCCGGCGAACGATATACGCGGAACCATCCAATTGCGATAGGATTTCACACATCTTCAAAGGGAAACCGTGCGTCTCGATATCGCGGCCAAGCGGCGAGGACGTTGTCTTCTGCCCGGGAAGCGTTGTCGGCGCCATCTGTCCACCGGTCATCCCATAAATCGCATTGTTGATAAAGATCACGGTAATCATTTCACCGCGCCCTGCCGCGTGCAGGATCTCGGCGGCGCCGATAGACGCTAAATCACCATCACCCTGGTAGGTAAAAACGTTCATATCCGGATTCACACGCTTGAAGCCGGTCGCCATCGCCGGAGCACGCCCATGGGCTGCCTCGGCAAAATCCATATTGAAGTAATTGTAAGCAAAGACAGAACAGCCAACCGGTGCGACGCCAACCGTGTTCTCACGCATCCCCATCTCATCGATCGTTTCGGCGATGAGACGATGGGCGACGCCGTGTGTGCACCCAGGGCAATAGTGTGTTGGAACGTCAGTCAAACTTTCCGGCTTGCTGAAAATTAGAGCTTCCACCATTTTCTTATCGGTCATTAATAAGCCTCCAAACCAGGCTAGGCATTCGCCTTTTGGTTGAGTTCTTGGATCTGCTCGTAAACCTCATCCGGGAGGGGAACCATCCCCCCCATTCGGCCGTAAAAATCGACAGGGACTTTACCATTAACCGCCAGACGGACATCATCGAGCATTTGTCCGCCGCTCATCTCAACAACCAGGATCCGCTTAACCTTATCTGCGACCTTCCCGATTTCGTCGTATGGGAATGGGTAAAGCGAGATCGGGCGCAGCAGGCCAACCTTGATACCCTCGTCACGCGCTTGCTTCACAGAAGATTGGGCAATACGCCCCGCGGTTCCGTAGGCGACAACGGCAATTTCCGCATCTCCCAGAAGCAAGGAGCTAAACCGCACTTCATTCGCCTCAATCTCCTTTTGTTTTTCAACAAGATGGAGGTTGAAAACTTCCTCTTCGGCTGGATCGATGTAGATCGAGGTGATCACACGCGGATCGCGCCCCTTGGCACCCGTCAATGACCACTCAGCTCGATCCTCGCGTTTGCGCACCTCCAGCATCGGAGGCAGTTCGGCGGGTTCCATCATCTGGCCAATACTTCCGTCAGCTAAAATGACGACGATCGCTCGATATTTCTCGGCGATGTCGAACGCTTCATACGTAAGATCGATGATTTCCTGTATCGTCGCCGGCGCAAAGGTGATGATGCGATAATCGCCATGACCGCCCCCCTTGACGATCTGGTTGTAATCCCCTTGCGAGGGAGCGATATTCCCCAGACCGGGGCCGCCCCTCATGATGTCCACAAGCACGACCGGCACTTCAGAGCCGGCGATGTAGGACAAACCTTCCATCATCAGACTCACGCCCGGACTGGATGAGGAAGACATGACCCTCACACCAGCGCAAGCGGCGCCATATACCATGTTGATCGCCGCGACTTCGCTTTCGGCCTGGAGGAAAACACGCCCAAGCTCCGGCATTCGCTTGGCCATGTGTTCGAGAGCCTCAGTCTGTGGTGTTATCGGATAACCGTAGTAAGCCTCGCAACCAGCGCGTACGGCCGCTTCGGCGAAAGCAACGTTGCCTTTAAGCAATTCCTTAGCCACGTTTTCGTCCCTCCTCAAGGTGCAGTTGTTTTGATTTTATCCGCCGAAACCCAGCGAAAGACAGTTATCGCCACGTCCGGGCAGATGATCGAGCAAATCGCACAACCTGTACATTCTTCGTCAGGGTCAACCAGTTCCGCCGGGTGATAACCCTGCGGAGTAAAACGGTCAGCAGCCATCTTGATCACACCTGGCGGGCAAACCGATATACACAACTCGCACCCCTTACAGAGGTCCTCGTTGACGACGATGCGTCCTTTTGCCATTCCTTCCCTCCGTGATAAATTCGCTCATAACTTACATCCAGCGGCAACCTGTCTCCAGTGTTGACCGTCACCGCCAAGCAGAACAAATATCCCATTCTGGAGTATACCTGTCCAGTTCGCACAATCGAAACCGGGAGGCGTTTTTCAATGTCCCAAAAACCTAACCCAATAATCTGCTCTATCGACCTTAACCGCACGCGGCGCAGGTTCTCTTAATAACTTATCCCGTAACTACCCAGGTCCCTCACCGCGTTGTCATTCTGAAGAGTGAAGCGACGAAGACTCTCGCCCTACGATAGTTAGGTCTAACCGAGATTCTTCACTCCCTGCGGTCGCTCAGAATGATATGACAAAGTAGTCTTCATATCCGATGGTGCTCCTCGGGCAAACATGAACTATGTAGCAGG
>JAUWDI010000108.1 GCA_030608865.1 Anaerolineales bacterium
ATCCGGTTTGCTCCCGAGGTTATGGCCAGCACCGGTCGGTCGTCAATCATAAAGAGCAGTGATTTGACGATCTTTTCTGGTGATGTCCCTACGGCCTCCGCCGCGGCCTCGACAGTGGGTGTCTTCATCGACAGGGCTAGAAGCTCGGCGCGCAATTCCCTTTCTCGAAGAAAATGTTCTAAATCCGCAGGCGTAAGCACCTTGAAACTCCTTTTCCCGGGGCTGATAATCTTCATAAATATTGTTGATACCCTTCACTGGGCGATGGGTCATTCCAGTTTTGCGACAGGTCAACCCTCGCCGCGAGCCTCCTCCATGTGTTCGGCAAAGCACAAGGTCACGTGTTCTGCGGCGAAGGACATCAGCGCCTTGCCCGCGATCTGGCCTTCAGGCGAGGCGAGCGCTCGTTGCAGCGCTTGCAAATCGTCGAAATAGAACTCATGCACCATATGCAAGTCCACTTCCCCCGAGGGTCCTCCAGCCACCCTGCTCACGCTTACCCGGCGCAGGCCCGGCATGGCCTCCGCCCGCCTCACGAACTCGTTGCTCCACCGCGTTTCCACATCAAGGGAGTCCCCAGATCGCCCAAAAAGGATCATAAGTTTGTGCATGTGAGTACCTTTCGGCTAGTTTCGAACGCTAACAGCCAAATTTTACCGTTGCTGGACCGCAGGGCTATTGTTTGTTTCGTGAAACCTGCTCTATACTTGGCTATATTATTGCTACTTATCTTTTTTTTTGGAGACATTTATGAATCATCTTTTTCAAAGGGGGCAGGGGCTGGTTGAATACGCCATGATAATGGTGCTCGTTGCCATTATCGTCATCATCATCCTGGCCCTGTTTGGCTCTGCGGTGGGAAATATGTTCAGCTCCGTGATTGCCATGTTCTGATCCCGCCTGTCCCGGCAATGGGCAGGCAAACTGCCGCCTGGCATGTCAATTCGCAACTATGCGTTCTCCTCATCTTTGGGGAGGCGCTTTTTCATTCTACGCGCCACCTCTCGCCGTGGGAGCAGAATCTTACGATCGCAGCCCAGACATTTCAGGCCGATATCCGCACCGATACGCACCACAACCCAATCCATACTGCCGCAAGGATGTGGCTTACGCAGGCGAATTACATCGTCTAACTGGATATCTGGGAGCATGATTACTCGTTGATACGTGGCGCTTAAAGGCCAATCAAGATAAATGCGGTTGTCCACCCATGAAGTTTATTGCGGACTCTCCATCGGAATGACAAGTCGCCAAATACACAAGTGGATTATCCCCCAGAGTGCCGGATTATAACACCCGCCCAAATGGTATAATCCAGCCGTTATGTGGATATTAAACCAACCGCTGGAATCGGTCATCGCACTCGTTCTTGCCATCATAATCGCCTTGTCCGTACATGAGTTTTCACATGCCCTGGCCGCAGACCAGCTCGGAGACGACACGCCCCGCCTGCAAGGAAGACTTACCCTAAACCCACTCGCCCACCTTGACCTAATGGGCTCATTGATGTTCATTCTCGCCGGCTTCGGTTGGGCTCGCCCGGTTCAAATCAATCCCTACGCCATTCAGCGCAGACATCCAGCCGGGCTAATGATCGTCGCCGCCGCGGGCCCATTCTCAAATCTCTTGCTCGCCATTGTCGCCACGATCCCTATTCAAGCCGGGCTGATCTCGGTTACATCCTCATCCTTCCTCTCCCAATTCTTTCGTGCATTCATCTATATCAATCTGATCCTGCTTTTCTTCAACCTCCTTCCGATTTTCCCGCTCGATGGAGAGAAAATCCTCGATTTTTTCCTCCCGCCGCGCGGTCAGGACGTCCTGCGCCAGATACGACCCTATGGCATGTATATCCTGTTGGGTTTAATCATCCTTGGGAGCTTCAGTAATTTTGATATCTTCTATCTCATTATAGTGAAACCCGCGGAGAGCCTCTTTGGACTGCTCGTCCTCTAGAACATGGGAATGACTTATCGAGCGGGTCAATTCCTGAACCTGCTCACAGCCAAACGAAAACGAGAACATAGAAGGTTCGTTTATGAGATACTCGATCCGTCTATGGCCACTCTCTTTTTCCGGATGAGTGACTCAGATCAAGCTCACAGCGTACGGGTGTTTCAGACGCTGGTTAATCAGGGAGAGGAGGATGATGATCTCCTGAGGGCCGCCCTGTTACATGATGTGGGAAAATCACTACATCCGCTGCGAGCCTGGGAGCGGTCTCTAGTTGTGGTAACGAACCAAATGCTCCCAAATCAGGTATTAAAGTGGGGCAAAAGTGAACCTTATGGCTGGCGAAAGCCGTTCGTCGTTGCGCTTCAGCACCCCGAATGGGGGGCTGTATTAGTGCAACAGGAGGGCGGCTCAGAAACGTTGGTCACCCTAATTCGTTATCACCAAGAGCTTGCACTACCCTCCATCAGGAAGAATGTACAGGAACTTCTAGAACGGCTACAAACTGCCGACGGGATGAATTGAGGTATCAAAATGGCATACGAAATACTGCTCATCGGGTTGGATCAGGTTGGCGCTTCGATTGGCTTGGCGCTCAATGAGACTGAGGGTGATGTCGATCTAGTCGGGTATGATCCCGATCGGAATCTTTCAAAGCGCGCCGAAAAGGCCGGGGCTGTCGATCGCCTTGTGTCACATCCTCGAAAATCGATCGCGAGCGCAGACCTCGTGATCTTCTCCCTTCCTATAGACGAAGTTGAAGTTTACCTAGAGCATCTCGGAGAAAAAATCAAAGAGGGCGCCGTCATCCTGGATACTGCACAAATTAAGGTACCCTTCTTCAGGTGGGCAGAGGAATACCTCCCTGAGGGGAGATCGTATATCGGCGCAACACCCATCGTTGGCCCTTCGAGCCTGACCGGGGGGGATGCGACCTCAGATGAGCCGCGCGCGGACCTCTACGCGGATGGATTGCTCGCCATCATCGCGCCGCCCAACGCCTCCGAAAGCGCAATGGCAGTGGGGATTAACCTTGCATCGATCCTCAAAGCCGCCCCCTTCTTCATCGATTTACACGAGCACGATGCCGCGCTGACGTCCACAGAGGAGCTCCCGGCCCTGCTAAGCGCCGCACTTCTTCAAACAGCCGCCCACTCCGCGTCCTGGAAAGAACTCCAGCGCGTAGCCGGCCGCAACTTCGCGCAGGCGACGAGTTTATGCAGCGTCATTCCGCTTAATGTCTTTGAGAAACGTTTGATTTTAAATCGACAGAATAACCTCGATAAACTAGACCAATTCATCGCAGAACTCCAAGACCTGCGCCAGGTACTGGCGGAAGAAGATGGACAGAGCATGTCTGATTATCTAGAGGAAGCCGATCGCGCCCGCCGATCCTGGATTCGAGCGCGTGAACAGGGCGATTGGGGAAACGAGGAGCTGCGCCCAGCAGAGAGAATTAAATCACCCGGGCTTCTGACAGGTTTGCTTGGCTTCCGCCGAAGTAAACCGGGCGAGGGCAAATAAGCGCCAGAGCTTTAATCGTGAAATCTCGCCGTTCATCGCCGTCCCCTCAAACGCAGTGTTTGCTCGAAACAATCGCAAACTCATCCTGTCCACTTCTGTCATATAAACACCCCCCTCGAAGGGATCCCTTTGGATTTGGTCCCTTGTATAGAGAGTCGTATAATGCCCCCGTGCCCGAATATTACTGTTACATCATCGAATGTGCCGACGGATCTTTCTACACGGGCTGGTCGACGAATCCCATCCGGCGACTAAAGGAACACAGTGCAGGTCGAGGCGCACGCTACACGCGCGCACGGCGCCCGCTCCAACTCGTTTATACTGAGCGCCAACCTGATCGGTCCGCAGCACAACGCCGAGAACATAAGATCAAGCGTCTCTCGCGCGCCCGCAAGGAAGCGCTGATCATCACTTGCGCGAAGGAAGAAGCAACGGTCAATTAACACGAGGAGATCAATGTCAGAAAAACTAAAAACCCAGTGGATCGTGGATGAACTCTCGAACTTGAAGAAATCCGGTCTCTTGACCAATATACGCACCTTGAGCTCCCCTCAAGGCGCATGGCTTGTTGTGGACGACAAGAAAGTGCTTAACTTCTGTTCGAATAACTATCTCGGCCTGGCCAACCACCCTCTTCTCGTCGAGAGTGCCAAGGCGGCGATCGACGAATTCGGGGTTGGCCCGGGCGCCGTGCGTCCCATCGCCGGCACGATGGCCCTCCATCTTGAGCTTGAACGCCGCCTGGCGGCATTCAAGGGCGTAGAAGCGGCGATTACCTTCCAGTCTGGCTTCAACGCCAACTTGGCCGCGATCCCCGCTCTTGTCTCCAAGGAAGATGTGATCTATTCAGACGAACTCAACCATGCCAGCATTATCGACGGTTGCAGGCTTTCGCGCGCCAAAGTCATACGTTACGCGCACTGCGATGCGGATGACCTGCGGGCGCAAATAGAAAAAAGCAAGGGCGATGGCTACCGTCGCTCGTTGATCATCACCGATGGTGTATTCAGCATGGATGGGGATGTCGCTCCACTT
>JAUWDI010000115.1 GCA_030608865.1 Anaerolineales bacterium
CCGTGATCGCCGGTTTGCTCAGAGTGGGATATTTCCATGTTTTTTCGCCGGATTAGCATCGCGTTTGTTTGAAAGCATCTCCAGACCATTGATAATGCGCGGTCGAGTGAAACGCGGCTCGATGATGTCGTCAACGTAGCCTCGCGCGGCTGCTATGTAGGGGTTTGCAAATTTCTCGCGGTAATCGGCCACCAGCTCGGCTCTGCGTTTTTTTGGATCTTTCGCATCAGCGAGTTCCTTGCGGAAAATGATATTTACCGCCCCTTCGGGACCCATCACGGCCAACTCTGCGCTGGTCCAGGCCAGGTTCAGGTCAGAGCGAATGTGTTTGGAGGACATAACATCATAAGCGCCGCCGTATGCCTTGCGAGTGATAAGGGTGATCTTCGGGACGGTAGCCTCGCAATATGCATAGAGCAATTTCGCTCCATGGCGGATGATGCCGCCATGCTCCTGACCAGTGCCGGGGAGGAAGCCAGGTACGTCGACGAATGTGATAATTGGGAGGTTAAACGAATCGCAGAACCGCACGAACCTGGCGGCTTTATCTGAGGAGTTAATATCCAGAACACCTGCTAAATGGGCTGGTTGGTTGGCGATAATTCCGACGCTGTGCCCACCAAAACGAGCGAAGCACGTCAGGATGTTCTGTGCATAGTTCTCATGGATTTCTAAGAAGACGCCGTCGTCGACAACCAGATTGATCACGTTGCGCATGTCATACGGTTTGCTGGGGTCATCAGGCACGATGATGTCCAGATCTTCCTCTGTGCGTAGCCGGTCATCAGTTGTCGGGACGAAGGGGGGGTCCTCCATATTATTCTGAGGGATGTAGGATAGCAGAAGGCGGATCATATAGAGGCAATCGCTTTCACTCTCAGCCACGTAGTGACAAACTCCGGATGTGCTGGCGTGTGTGTCCGCGCCGCCCAATTCCTCGAAGCTAACTTCTTCGTGAGTGACGGTTTTAACCACTTCTGGGCCCGTAACGAACATATAGGAGGAGTTGCGGACCATGAAGATGAAATCGGTGAGTGCCGGTGAGTACACCGCGCCGCCGGCGCAGGGTCCCATGATGGCGCTGATCTGAGGGATCACGCCTGAACTGAGCGTGTTCTTGAGGAAAATATCGGCGTAGGCGCCGAGAGAGACAACGCCCTCCTGGATACGGGCTCCCCCGGAGTCGTTTAGACCGATGACGGGAGCGCCGTTCTTCATGGCCATGTCCATGATCTTACAGATCTTCTCTGCATGAACTTCACCGAGGCTGCCGCCGAAGACGGTGAAGTCTTGGGAGAAAACGTAAACCAACCGGCCGTCGATTGTTCCCCACCCGGTTACGACGCTGTCGGCAAGGAACTTCTTCTTTTCTAGATCGAAATCATGCGTCCGATGTGTGACGAACATGTCGGTTTCACGGAAGGATCCTTTATCTAGAAGTAGGTCGAGCCGCTCTCGAGCAGTTAGGCGACCGCGTTCATGCTGCGTCTTAACACGCTCAGGGCCACCGCCAAGCAGCGCCTTTTCGCGTTGGTTTTGAAGAAAATCTGCTTTGGAGGAATCACTCATTCGTTTTGCTCCTCATAAAATTGACGGACTGATGGTCGAGAAAGTATCAAGATCACGATCAGAAAGCATAGTGTCATAACTCCAAAAGTGAAAGGAAAGGAATTACTGGCGAAGTCGGACCGTTGAAGCAGCAAGCGATCGATCCCCAGCCACACAGCATAGGCGATTGCACCGATGTACGTGAGCTTCGGCGCCCAGCTGCAGCGGAAAAAAAGTGCCATCGCCGCGATCAAACCGACGCTTCCCCACAAGACATTCTTCAAGAGTAGATAGCCCTTTGGAACACTGATAGGGATGTCGGGAAGTGTAACCCATGCCGCGAGACCGACGAATTGCATCACTGAGAAGGTTAACACCCCTACGGCAAGCCAGGTTACGGGCCGGGGTCTATGCTTCGATGTCAATGACGATTTTCCCCAGTTGCTCCCCGGTTTCAAGGCGCTTCTGCGCTTCAGGGGTTTCCTTCAGCGGATATCGACGGTCAATTACTGGCATTAACGAACCCTGGAGAATAAGGTTCATCACGGTTCGAAAATCTTCATGAGTCCCCATTGTGCTCCCAATTATGCTCAAGTGCTTAGCAAAGACAAAGCGGTTGTCGATTTCAAACTTTGGTCCGCCGGTGTTACCGACGGTCAAAATCCGTCCACCTTTCTTCGCAGCTCGGAGGCTGAGGGGCATGGTCCCAGCGCCGACATTGTCGACGACCACATCGACCCCTTCACGTCCACTTGCTAGATATACCGTTTTTGACCAGTTCTTCTCTTTTGAGCGGTCGATAAGGACATCCGCTCCCAGAGATTCAGCCAGGCGAAGTTTATCAGCATTGGAACCGATGACGAACACCTTTGCCCCAGCTAGCTTCGCAATCTGGATGTTGGGGCTGTTCACACCGCCCGAGGCGCCGACTATCAGAACGCTTTCTCAAGCTCTGAGACCACCGCGGGAGATCAGCGAATGCCAGGCCGTGTGGAAAACAAGACCTGCTGCTGCCGCAGACGCGAATTCGATCTCATCAGGGAGATGGAGCAGGTTCCTCGCCGGGACGACGACGAACTGCGCCAGCGTGCCGCGAACAGTCTCACCCAACAAGTGCCATTCCCGGCACAAGTTATCCTTGCCCGCCAGGCAGAAATCACAAACTCCACAGCCGAGGTTCGAATTGATCACGACGCGATCCCCGACTTCGAGTCCTTCTACACCTTCGCCCAGCACAGATATTATTCCCGCTCCGTCTGCACCGGAGATGTGTGGATATTCGAGCTTCAATCCCGGCCAGCCCTCTCGGACCCACAGGTCGAGTCGGTTTAAGGCTGCCGCCCGCTGTTGGACCTGGACTTCACCTGCGCCCGGTTCCGGGGCAGGGAATTCGGCGTAGCGTAATGCTTCGGGATCTCCATGTTGGTCGAATAGAATCGCTTTCAAGAGGCTCTCTCCGTCTTTCCTGGAATTGTACCCGCGTTCATTTATTTTCCACTCTGTGTAGGTAGAACAGCAACCGTCCATGACGATTATAGCGTGGTTGGGTTATTCCATCTGCATAGCTCGAGGTGATTTTCTCGAATGCTGCAGTCTCTTCTGGAAGAATTGCAAACAATGTGAAAGGTCCTTGGGGTGAAAAATCGCGCGGTAAATCGTATGGCGGCGGCAGGTCGTATGGTTGTGCATCGGGAAGTAGATATGCCATGCTGGGAATCGAGTGCACGGACATCCGATCGCCACCCGTGAAAAACAAAGATGTCTGCGGCGGTTCAACCTCGAGGAGTTCGATAATCTCCTGGGTCACTTCGCCGTTAAGGCTACCGTAGTTCTCGGTGGGAAAATAATCGAGGAAGAGATGTTTGATGTTTTCACCCATCATCAGAACCATCAACAGACTAATGCC
The DNA here is from genome assembly GCA_030608865.1 of Anaerolineales bacterium. Next base: position 3,455 of record JAUWDI010000115.1, read on the forward strand.
GACTGCGGCGACGGGTTTTAATAACGGCCACCGCCCTTTGATGAACACATACATTCCATCAAGTGTAGCGGCAATTACTATCGCCAGAATCGGAGAGAGAAAGAGCATTCGTTGCCCGTTTGGCGCCTGGATGCTCAACCCGCCAACAAGGAGTATGGTCAGGATGGTGATCAGGATCAAGCCGCAGCGGGCATCGCGGAAACGTATCGCACAGTAGATAAGACCGATGGAGAAGATCCATGCCGAAGCTCCGATCAACATGGGGATTCCGGAGCCATAATAAACCCCTTGGATCTCGGCGACGGTCAAACCGAGTGCAGTTACCCAGATTTGCTCGAATACCAGTCCGACGGGTGTTGTTCCGAGTGCTTCAGCGGCAGGTCCGATCCAGCCAGGTATGAGCATCGAAACCCTGCTGGCGGTGAAGAATAGGCTCTCAGGGTGGCGAAGGTACAACAGCACGAGGGGAAGGGACACACTTAGGGCAGCCAGTACCATGCACACAACCCCAGGCAGGCGGGACTTCCAGCCTCCGCCTCGCCTCGCCAGCCATATCATCCAGAGTACGAGCAGGATGGGGATCAAGTGTGATGTAGTGTAGAAATATTGCGCAAAGCCGATAGCCAGACCGGCAAGCAGGAAGGATCGGCGGTCGTTGAATTCCCACGCGTTCCATAACGCGCCCAGCGCGATGACGAAGAAAAGTCCATCCCATATGTTGTTATAGGCGACGCGACTGAAGAAGATATGGTGGTGGAATGCCATTAACCACGCTGCGCTGAGCAAGGCGACACGCCGGTTGAAAAGCGACCTGCAAGCCCAATA
>JAUWDI010000128.1 GCA_030608865.1 Anaerolineales bacterium
GCATAGCGCACTCCAGCTTCATGGAGTGCGGCAGACATAATATATAAGTGCAGTTGATGGACTAATTTTTTGAACTGTTCACAGGGGAATTAAAGAACAACCTTCCCGTCCGCAAGGCGGATAGTCCTCATTGCGCGACCGGCCAACTCATCGTCGTGGGTAACCATGAGAATCGTCGTTCCACGCGATACCAGGTCCTCAAAGAGGCGGATAATCTTGTTTGACGATTGGGAATCCAGATTCCCTGTGGGTTCGTCGGTTGCGATAATCGGGGGATCATTGGCAAGCGCACGTGCAATCGCTGCCCGCTGCTGCTGCCCACCTGAGAGCTTCGCCGGAAGCGCATCCGCCTGTTCCTCGATACCCACCAATTCTAGCAGGTGCATGGCGCGATCATTGCGCTCTTGTCGATCGAAGGCGCCGCCAAAATCCATCGGCAGACGCACATTCTCAAGGACAGAAAGTGTGGGTAGAAGCTGGAAGAATTGAAAGACAACTCCCACGTTCTTTCCACGCCAGACAGCGATTTCCCCCTCGTTGAGCTCATGCACAGCGGCGCCGGAAACATAGATTTCCCCATCGCTGGGGCGATCAATGCCAGTCAACATATTTATCAGAGTCGTTTTGCCACTGCCTGATTTCCCGACGATGGACACGAATTCGCCCTTGTCAATACGCAGGTCTAGATCTCTCAACGCTACGAATGATCCCGCAGACGTTTCATAGATCTTGGAAACCTGATTGAATGCGATCAGGTGGCCGTTCGCTTTATACTTCCCGGTCCCTGAACCGTTAGAACCTGACTTGCTCCAAAATGTCTTCACATAATCACCATTATCATTTATTCGTAATCCAGTACTTCGCGCACAGTGAGCCTGACGGCGCTCCTCGCTGGCGCAAGGCTTGAAAAAACAGCAATAAACCCAACAACTACCAACCAGAGAAGCAGTCCCGTGAAGGAATATGTATAGATGAGATCGGCTTGCATGACGGCATTCACGACCGCACCTGCAAGGGCTCTGCCGGATGGTCCCGAGAGCAGCGCGCCCAACACCCAGCTCATTAGACCTACCACGACGCCTTCAAAAACGATGACTTGTCGCACAGAAACGTTGGAGGCGCCAACGGCGCGCAGGACTCCGATCTCGCGTGTGCGTTCAAGAACGTTGATTCCTAGCGTCCCCGTTAGACCCAACCCCCCCACCAGAGCAAGAAGTCCAGCCATGATCATCAAAACGACCAATATCAGGTCGAACACATCGGTGAAATCCCCAAAAATCGCGTGGCGGGTGATGCTTGAGCTCTTACTCAGGCTCGCACTTTCAAAACGGTTCTCCAGCTGGAATGCGGTCACATCCTGCTCAGCATTGCTGCCGATGGTTTCAAGATTTCCACGGACCCGGATCGTATCAACCTGGTTCGGTCTGTTCGTCAACAGACCAAATGAACCATATTCCATATAGATACGAGAACCTGAAAGATGCTTCGAGGTCACACCGACAACCTGGTAAGTTCGCTCTCGGTTCCCGATTTTCAGTGTAATCTCGCTCCCGATTCCTATCCCGGATTCCTCGTCTAGCAAGTCATCGTTGATTACGATCTTGCTTGTGTCACTTACTTCTAACCAGCGACCCTCGATCATCAGCGGGTCAATTGTGGCCGCATTGTAGGGGAGGCCAACGACCTCGAGCTCCCCGCTCTCGCTTCCATCTTCCCTGACAATGACGCCAATCGACTGAGCCCACCCCTCCGCTACCGAGATCTCGGGGATTCTCAGCGCTTCCCGTTCAACGGTTTGTTTTCTAGATCCATATGGCAAACCAAGGGCGGCATCGAAAGCGACATAACGAGCGACATTCTCGATCTGAACGGTCAACGAAGCGCGTGTGCTGAATACGGCGATAAACATGGCGCCTGCTAGCGTAAGGGTAAGGAGTGTAAATACCAGCCGCGCTTTGTTGCGGAAAGTATTCCGTAGAGAGAGCACAATCGGCGGAGCGAGATTGCGAACTTTCATCAACGCCCGGTCCAACCAACCGCTGCCCTCGGATCCAATTCCATATTGATAGATCGCATCATAAACTGACATGCGGGTTCCGGAGAGAATGGGATAGATGGCCACGCCTAGCGGCATCAGTAAGCCCAAGGTGATTTGAAGCGCCATGACCTGCCAAGATATATTAACCATGGAGAGATCAAAGTTGACGAAACCAGCCGCGAATTCTGCGAGCCACCAGGACCCCAATAACCCGAGCGGCAGTGCCACGGCAAGGCCAAGCACGCTATACGCGAGGACGTTGAAGAAGTACATGGCGATGAGCTGTCCGCGAACCGCACCGATGGAGCGCATAATGCCGATCTGTCTGATCTGCTGAACGAGAATAGCGGAGACTGTATTCACCACAAGCCCTCCGCTCAAGAGAACAGCCATAACGCCCATAATTTGCAGGATGAGGAGAAACCCGTCAATCTGGTCTTCCGCCCAGTGCTTGCCCGGATCGGAACCCAGCCCGGGTACCCCCATGCTCCCAACCCTGTACCCGGAGGGCTCAATCACCCGATCGCGGATGCTGTTGCCGACTTCAAGTACATGTTCTTGGCTATATTTATTCTCAGCCACAACGACATCGAGCTTATTGTAGTAAGAGGGTGCACCCATCCATTTCAAGCTTTCAAGGTTTACATAGCCCGTGACTTCCCCCAACAACGCATAAGGCATCCCGTAAAGGTCATGTACGATGCCGACAACCTCCAAATCATACGTACGGTCATCTTCCCTCTTGATCGTGATCGTATCGCCGACCGTAAGACCCAGCCCTTCTGCAGATTGTCGCTCAATGGCGATCTCGCGAACGCCTAGCGACATTCTTCCCTCTACGAGGCCCACCTGATTCACTTCTAATTCGGTAAGATCCGGGAAGGCGTTTAGCGTAAGATCATCCCAGTCTCCCTCGCCGTTCAAAACCGATGCTCTCTCGACTCTCCTCGCCTGAACGTCTTCCACTTCTCGCATCGCCTCGACCGCGCTGGTTAGGTCTCGCTGAAATGGGGATACATAAATTTCCAAACTCGCTGGATTGCCTTCAGCGAAGGAACCATAGAGATCCCGCTGCACCATGATCCCCGCGTTCGTGATCATTCCGACCGAGGCGACACCGATGGCGATGGAGAAGATGACCAAAAGAGATCGGGAGCGGTTGCTCCAGATGTCTTTCAGGATCTTGATCCAGCGGGTCGGAATGTGCATTCTGTCCTTTATCTCCCTATGAATTCTTTAGAGCGCTGCCTGAATTCGCTGCGGCACAATGTCAGGTGATGGCGCCGCTTCGCCTGCGGAACGCCCGTTTGACGGCTCATCGATTGATCTGCTGATAATGCGCCCATCGGATATCTCAAGAATGCGGCTTGCTCGATCAGCGATCTCCTTATCGTGAGTCACGATGATCAGTGTCTTTCCGATAGAGACCAGGTCAGAAAACAGGTCATAGATGTCGTCCGCAGTTTGCGAATCGAGATTCCCCGTCGGTTCATCGGCGACAATCACATCTGGGTCGTTCGCCAGCGCACGGGCGATGGCGACCCGCTGCTGCTGCCCGCCTGAGATCTTCGACGGCACTTTATGCGCGTGCTCACGAATGCCGACTTGATCGAGCAATTGCAAAGCACGCTCACGGCGTTTCGCAAGCGGGTAAGTGTCGCAGAAGTCCATGGCCAACGTGATATTCTCAACGAGCGTTAACGTTGGCAACAGCTGGAAAAATTGATAGACAACACCCAGGTTGCGCCCACGCCAGCGCGTTAATTCGTCATCACTCATGGAATGGATAGAGATTCCACCGATCTGTACTTCGCCAGAGTCTGGGCTATCGATGCCCGTGATCATATTGATCAGCGTGGATTTACCTGCTCCCGATTTCCCGAAGATAGCGAGGAATTCCCCTTCGTGAACTTCAAGGTTGATTCCCTTTAGCGCTTCAACCCCCTTGGAAGCG
>JAUWDI010000164.1 GCA_030608865.1 Anaerolineales bacterium
CACCCGTTATATACGAGAGACATTGGAGAGCGACTATCGACTTCGGGATCTCCTGATCGCAGGCGAGGTCTCTAACCTATCTCGACCAACATCGGGTCATCTCTATTTCACATTAAAGGATGGGGAAGCTTCCCTGCGCTGTGTGATGTGGCGACCCATAGTATCCAAGCAAACCTACCTGCCGAAAAACGGGGAAGCTGTGGAAGTTCGTGGACACATCAGCGTTTATGACGCTGGTGGACAATATCAACTTTACGCCGATCGGATCCACCCCGCCGGGGAGGGCAGCCGCTTCCAGGAGTTCCTTCGGCTGAAAGAGCTGCTTGAAAATGAGGGCGAATTCGATCAGGACAAGAAACAAATTCTGCCGGCGTGGCCGCAGCGGATCGGCGTCGTCACCTCCCCAACCGGCGCTGCGCTGCGCGACGTTATCCATGTTATTCAGCGCAGGTACCCCGTTGCGGAGATCCTTCTCTCCCCGACCCCTGTCCAGGGCGATCAAGCGCCTATGGGTATCGTAGCCGCGCTCGAGGACATGAATTCACACGGAAGACCAGATGTGATCCTCCTCGTACGCGGAGGGGGATCGGTCGAAGACCTGTGGGCCTTCAACGACGAAGAGGTTGTCCGAGCCGTCTGCGCATCTGAGTCACCCCTTGTTACCGGAATCGGACACGAGACCGATCTCATCCTGTCTGATTTCGCCGCGGACGTGCGTGCGCCCACGCCCTCTGCCGCAGCGGAGGTTGCCACTCCCGATCGAACCGAACTCGATGCCGATGTCCACGAAGCCCGGTACCGCATTTGGGGAAGTTTTCGAGATGATCTCACCAGACGCAGGCACGCCCTCGAACTGCTCGAGGGTGCACTTCGGCTTAATTCCCCCAGAGCCCGAGTCGCTAACGCAAGACAACATATCGATGATCTCCTGATAAGGGCCAACGCCACATTGAACTACGATCTCTCCCTGGCGCGCACGCTGCTTGCAGGCACGTCCCAAACCTTACAGGCAGTTAGTCCCCTCGATGTTCTTGCGCGCGGATATGCGCTCATCACCCGGGTAGAGGACGGCCAGATAGTACGATCGGTGAAACAAACTTCTCCAGGAGACCAACTTACCATCCAGGTTCAGGATGGAAAATTCCCCGCACAGACAGGTCAGCCCGAACCCAAAGGATCGGAGTGAACATGCCAAAACCAAAACCCGTGGAGAAACTGACCTACGAAGAAGCCTTTGAGGAATTGACCCTGCTTGTAAAACAGCTTGAAGAAGGAGATCTTCCTCTAGAGGAGGCGCTGGCACTTTTCGAGCGTGGGCAGGAACTTGGCGTACGCTGCAACCAGCTCCTGGAACACGCCGAACTTCGACTTCGTGAACTGACACCCAACGGGGAGGGCGGTTTCACTGAGAAAGATTTCACCCCTGGGAATTCCAGCGATTAGGCCGCAGTCGTATGGATCCGCCACCGCATCTGAATCAATGAAAAACGCAGGAAGATGAAACCGGGTAAAGATTTGAGCTCCTGGGTATAAAAAAATCACGCCGAACACGCACGCTTAATTACGCGTCCACGCCGTCCCGCTTGAAGATGGCCCCAGGAATTTCCTTTGCGTCGGGAACCCCGAGAAGCAGGGCCACAAGCCAGTAAACCGCGCCTCCCAGTATGATGCCTACACCCCCGCTGATCCAGACCGACTGATCCCCCGTAAGCGCCAACCAGACGATGATCGTCACCGCCATGGCCGAAGAAGCGAGGATGATGGCCGTAATCCCTCGCCGCTGCGCTCTCAGGTCCATGCCCCCAAACCTCCGATGGATGAGCCATAGAAGCACCGTTGCTTCAATCGCGGTTGCCAGTGAATTCGCCAGCGCAAGTCCACCGATGGGCGCCCTACCGAGCCGTAAAAACGCAAGTGAAAACAAGATACTCAACAAGACATTCAAACTCATCGCACCCACACCCACGAGCACGGGTGTCCTGGTATCGTGCAACGCATAAAAGGCTCTGGCCACGACCTCCAACAAGGAATGTCCCAGGAGCCCCACCGTGAACCACAGCAGCGCCCATGCCACCAATTCTGTGGATTGACTATCAAAAAGGCCACGCTCGAAGAGCGCTCCTACGATCTCCCGCCGCAGCAGGATCAACCCCACTGTGGCGGGAACGGCGAGGAACACGACCCCACGGAGCGTGGCCGCGAGGGCGTCTCTCATACCCTTTAATTGGCCAAGCGCTACCTGTGCCGAGAACGTTGGCAGCGCCGCAATCGCAATGGCTTGAGCAATGATGGCCTGGGGCATAATCATCAACGCAAATGCGTAAGAGAGCGCAGAGACGCTTCCTTCCGCCATCCGGGAGGCAAGATTGGTGTTCACCAAGAAATTTACCTGGACGACGGCGACTCCGAGCATCCGAGGCAGCATTAATCTGCCCACCTCCGCCACGGCAGGATCGTCCAGCCCGAGGGTCCGGGAGTATGTTGCACCTCTACCGCGGAGCCCGGGAATTTGGATGATCAAATGCATGCAGGTACCCAGCACCACACCCCAGGCTAGGCCATAGATTCCCCATTTTGGAACGAACAGGAAAATCCCCAGGATCATACCGAGCCGGTAGGCCGCGGGGGCCAACGCGGGCAGAATGAAGTGCTGATGTGCTTGCAGCGTGGCCATCAACAATCCGCTCATCCCAAAAAGGATGGGCGTGATGAGCATAATGCGCAGGAGTGATACGGTGAGCTCGATCTGACCTGTATCCAAAAAACCCGGCGCCAGGATGTGGTCGACGACCCATGGGGCGAATATCCACGCGATACCGCAGGCCAAAACCAGAATCAACAACACCAGATTGGCAACAGCCGAGGCCATCCGCCAGGCGCCGCGTAAATCTCCTCGAGTGAGGAACCCGGTGAATGTGGGCAGATAAGCCGAAGCTAGAGCCCCTCCAGAGACCAAGACAAACAGGATTTCAGTAAGTCGATTAGCGGCGAAATACGCATTGATGTCTGACTGCGTGCCGAATGCTCTCGTGATTAAGATAGTCGTGATCAATCCAATGACACTCGAGAGCGCCATTCCGAACATCACGACGCCAGCAGCGCGGAAGATTTGCCGATTGGGAGATGAAACCGATTCGCTCACGATGTGGGATTATACAGTAAGGAGATAGGAGTCATGAGAGCCGGGGACGCCGACCCCGGCTCTCTCTTAAGGAGGAGAAGAAGAGATTTCGCCCTTCCAGATA
>JAUWDI010000159.1 GCA_030608865.1 Anaerolineales bacterium
GAAGAAGTTGGGACCAACCGGCGAACGCGGCAATGCCGGCCGCCCGCTGAATGGCAGGGGGCTCACCCCTTTAATTCTTTCAAGGAACAAACAAAGATATTGTGAAGGAGAAGCCCCCATACGGGAGCTAAATTTCTTCGCGGCGTATAAACCTAAACTCTTTAGGATTTCATTCGCCAGGCTGGAGATCTGGAGATCAAGAATATCTATAGCGTGGGTTCCGCTGGGGCGATACCTTCATCTGCGGGCACACGAAGCTTGAACCAGGCCGGGATGAGAGCAAGGGAACCGAGGAGGAAAGTGGCGAGGAACGGTATCTTAGGGTTGGTGGCTTCCCAGATCTGGCCACCAATCCAGGGCGCAGGAAGCGCAATCAGGCCAATGAGTGCAGGCACCACAGCATAGGCAACGCCGCGAAGATGTGCGGGTGCTCCACGAGCGATGAGCGCATTAACGGCCGGGTCTAGAAGAGCGCCGCCGATCCCCATGATGATCCATGAGAGAGCAAAAATTTCGAAGCCTTCTGCGAGGATGAAAATAAGGAATGAGGAGAGGAAGATCGCCGTACCAAGCATGAAACTGTTCCGTTCGCTCGATTTATCGGAGAGCCACCCGCCGATTGGGGCAGCGAGAACCCAGGCGATGCCATGCAGACCATCAATTAAGCCAATGCCCTGCTTGTTAATGAGGCCAATATCGTTCAGGTAAACTGGTAGGAGGTTGAAGGAAAGATAGGACGCAAAGACACGAATGCCCTCGGAAACTATGATCCAGGTTAACAATCCCCCAGCCAAGACAATCGGGAAGATTTGCGTGAAGGATTCCCTGAGCGACTTAAGGCTGGGTTTTTCCGCAGGCGCGGTGGTCTTCGTTTCCTCTGATCGCAAAAGGAACATAAAAATAATTGCGGCGATGCTATAAAAGAAAACCGCGGCGAGAAACATCGTGCGAGTCCCATAGTTCATTGCCAGGTAGCCGCCCAGAGGTGGAGTGAGGATCCAAGCCGCGGTTATAAATGATTTGCTGAGTCCGAAAATACGGCCGCGTGTCTCCGTGGGACAAGTGTCGGCGATATAGGCTCGGAAGGATGGTTGGATCAAAGCTGTTGCCACCGCCAGGATGATGGGACCGATGAGAGTCACTTCCCAGCGCTGTGCGAAAGCGAACGGGAGGTATCCGAGGATCCCCGCAAGACTCCCGAATAAGATCGCCCGTAAGCGGCCGATTGAATCAGATATCCAGCCACCGAAAACCCCGAGCACTAGAGGCACAATCATCGCCAGGGTAAAAAAAAGCCCGACCTGGCTGACGCTCGCTCCAATTTCACGCAAGAAGACCGGAATTTGTACCGCGGTCATCGCCCGCGTCGCCTCGGCGAAAGTGAGTCCGATGAGAAAGAGAATCATTTTGCGAGAGAGCAGCGGTTGTATTGATTTATTCATATGGAAGCTTCGTGTCCCCCTTTGAAGCAATATGCGGAGGTTTTTTTATAAGTGAGACTTGGATCAACCAACACATGTTTCAATAATTCTGTAAGACTTACCGATTCTGCCACGAACTTTTAGGGATAGCAAATTGAGTATACCAGTGGTTTTAAAGTTTGATTATCAACTGCAGCGATTGATCAATTCCGCAATGGTATCCGGGTTGCGGCCTCGTGGACGATGGAGAGCTTAGGCGGTGAAGTCGAGAAGGTCTTTTAACTCTTCCATGACGATCTGAGGGTTTTGGAAGTGGATTCCATGGATCCCCAGATCACGCGCTCCCTGGATGTTTTCATCGAAGTCGTCGATGAAGATGGTTTGTTCCGCTTCGACGCCCAACCGATCGAGGGCTAATTGGTAGATCCGCTGATCGGGCTTTGCTAATCCTACCTCGGCAGAAATGACCATGTCGTCAAAGATATCGGCGATATGCCAGCGCTCATCGATGAAGCTTCGAGTGGAAGGCCACCCATTGGATAATAGCCCCATTTTTGTTTCGGTTTTGCGGGCGCGGATAAAACGGATCAATTCCATGTCAATCTGATCGCCTGACCAGAATTCATCCCTCACGAGTGTTAATTCAGCACTCGAAAGTGTGAGTTGCTCGCCTACCCGCATCCAGATATCGTCATTGGATGCTTTGCCTACGGTGGCTTTGCGACTTATCTCACTTTCGAAGACGAGGTCGTATATTTTCCCGTCCGGTAAATCCAGCATCCGGTCCAGACAATGACGCGGCTCCCAGTCCTCGGTGCGTAGAATGACGCCTCCTAGATCCCAGAGGATGGCTTTGAAGGGGGCGGGTTTGTCCATGCTATCCTTGCTCCAATTCATTAAAGATAAAGTGATTGCCCTTTATATACCCTGAGTAAGTTGCCACATATTATAGTAGAGATACAACGAGGGATAGAACTTCTCAGGCCATGTTAGATTGCACGCTGGTGGATTCTCACTCCTTCTGGAGTTCCTCTCCAGGACGCAGTTCGATCTCGTAGGTGACATACTCCCGCTCTACATGCATACCTGCCTTCTCATACAGTCTTGTCGCTCCGGCGAGATTGTTTGAGTCTACGCCTAACCCAACGCGCGGTTTCCCGCGGCGATAAAATTCACCGAAAACTTGCCTCAACAACGCTAACCCCAAGCCACGGCGTCGCCATGGGCGCCGGACGCCAAGGACACTTACCCAACCTTTTTCCGGGTCGTCATCTGCCTCCGCCCGACACGTAACCATGCCGGCAATTTCATCTCCATCTATGGCCAGGAACCAAAGAGAAGGGTCGGGCTTCCGGATTTCAAACACGTAGTGTTTCCATTGTTTGAATCCCTCTTCAAAGGGGGTTTCCACATATCCCCAATGATCCTCGAATGCCTCGTCTTCGGCCCGGTAAGCGGCTTCGGTATCCTCCGGGTGCTGAATATTTCGGATTGAGATTCCGTCCGGCCATATAGGTGCTGGGGGCGCTGCATCAAGGTCGAGCAACATGTCCCACCCATAGCGGATGGCTTCCATGCCCCTATTCTGAAGCAATTCCTTCGCTGGATTGTAGGTATTTACGGTTCCAGAGCGCGCCGAGACGCGTGCGCCCTTGGGAGCGCGGGGTATTGTCTCGCGGGCGCGTTCCACTGCCCATTCCATCATCGCTGTGCCAATGCCCTTGCCTTCCCACTGTGGATGGACGCGACCCCAAATCCAGGGGTGGACGGGCGGCTCATGTACGTCCCATACCTCGATGCAGCCGACGATTTGTCCTGTCGAGGTAATCACAAGTCTGGTGTCGTGTTGAAGATCGAAGTTCGGCATTTGCCATTCCTTCGCGTAACGG
>JAUWDI010000176.1 GCA_030608865.1 Anaerolineales bacterium
CCGGAGGACATCTACCGCACAGATGAAGCCATCGCCGAACTCTTCCCGGGTGATGAACACCTGCTTCGCTGGATAAAAATGGCGGGCGAACAGATCCAATTCCAGGGATTGCCAGCGCGCATTTGCTGGTTGGGCTACGGAGAAAGAGTGAAGGCCGGTTTACGCTTCAATGAGATGGTCGCCAGCGGTGAGTTGAAGGCGCCAATCGTTATCGGTCGCGACCACCTCGACGCGGGCTCGGTTGCTTCACCCAATCGAGAGACTGAAGGGATGCTCGATGGAACAGATGCCGTCAGCGATTGGCCTCTGCTGAACGCTATGCTTAACGCCATAGGTGGTGCAACCTGGGTCTCGTTCCATCACGGAGGCGGCGTTGGCATAGGCTATAGCCAACACGCCGGGCAGGTAATCGTCGCTGATGGAACGCCGGAAGCTGCGGCAAGGATTGAACGTGTGCTGACGACCGATCCCGGTACCGGGATCGTCCGCCATGCTGATGCCGGCTATAAGGAGGCAATCGCAGCCGCTCGACATCATCAGTTGAAGATGCCGATGTTAAAATAAACCCGGAGAATGGCCCATCAGACCCGACGATTAAATCAATCACAGCAGACCTTGATTTCCGCATCTCTGACGTAAGGTTCCTTCCCATCGTGACTTCCGGGTAAAATACCCATCCTATGCGCAGAAATAAATCTCTCTGGCTATTCCTTCTCACCCTTATCGTCATCGCCGTTGCTTCACTTTTCGGCCCTGCTGAACGTTCGTTAGGAACCAACGTTCGGCTTGTTTACATTCACGGTGCATGGGTTTGGACCGCGCTCATCGCTTTCGGTGCAGCTGCGGTGGTAGGTCTCGTGGGGTGGCTCCTATCAAAGCAATCGCTGCACACCTGGTCGAGAGCATTAGGACAGGCCGGGCTTTTTTTCTGGATCACCTACTTACCGCTCAGTCTATGGACAATGCAGGCAAATTGGAATGGGCTCTACCTCACCGAACCACGCTTCCGATTCGCCATAGATTTTGCCGTCATCGGCATCTTGGTTCAACTCGCCATCCTGATCTTGCGCAAACCCCGCTACGCCAGCTTAATCAACATGGGGTACTTCGCCGCGCTTTGGTTCAGCCTGACACGGACGGAGCAGGTAATGCATCCTCCCTCTCCGATCCTCTCCTCAAATTCTATCGAAATCCAACTTTTCTTCTTCACCCTCGTAGGATTGTGTGTGTTCGCCCTTTGGTGGCTCAGCCTCTGGCTGCACCAGCGAGCACTTGAGCGCCGATGAATAAGCCATCGCTTGCTCCGCTGCGCGGCCAGTTAACGCTCTTCCTGATAACCCGAATCATCCTGGACACCGGCTTCAGGATGGTTTACCCCTTCTTGCCAACATTCGCTCGCGCGCTCGGGGTTGATATCTCTACCATCTCACTGGCGATCACCGCCCGATCCAGCCTTGGCATCCTAAGTCCATTCATCGGATCAGCGGGCGACTCGATAGGTCGCAAATCGGCAATGCTCATGGGGCTAAGTATTTTCGCGGGGGGTTCCCTCGTTATTCTCCTGTGGCCTTCGTACATCGGCTTCCTCATCGCTCTGCTCCTGGGCTATCTCGGGAAGATTGTTTTCGACCCAGCGATGCAAGCCTATCTTGGGGATAGAGTCCCATACAACTTGCGGGGGCGCGCGATCGCGATCACGGAAATTGGCTGGTCTGGCGCGGCGCTGGTAGGTTTACCAATTATCGGTTGGATCATCTATCGAAGTAATTGGGTAGCTCCATTCCCCATCCTGGGGATTCTCGCCGCCCTTGCGGCCTTCTTCATCTGGCGCACAATCCCCTCCGATCCCGCTATTGATTCGGAGCGGCCAACGCTGATGCGGGTGCTCAGGACAATCCTTTCTCGCCCCTCCACGCTCGCTGCCCTCACTGTTTCTCTTCTGATTAACATCGGCAATGAATCCATCAACGTTATCTATGGCGTTTGGCTCGAAAATTCATTCGGTTTGCAGGTAGTTGCCCTTGGCGCAGCTTCTGTGCTCATCGGTCTCGCTGAACTGAGCGGCGTGGGATTAGTAGCCCGCCTGGCGGACCAATTGGGGAAAATACGCGCCCTCTCTCTGGGAATTATCTCTATTACGGTCGCTTGCCTCCTGCTACCCTTTCTTGGAGGAAGCCTGATCCCTGCCTTGCTTGGACTCTTTCTCTTCTATCTCACCTTCGAGTTCACGTTCGTCACCCTGATCTCCCTATTCACCGAGCTGGAACCCTCCGCCCGAGCCACGTTGATGGCAACCAGCATAACCGCAGCCGCCGGCGGTCGGGCATTGGGCGCACTGATCGGTCCTGCGCTGTTTGAAATCAATATATTGGCAAGCTCTGCCTTTGGAGCAGCGATGGCAATCATCGCTCTTCCCATCCTGATTGTCGGGGTCAAGGTAGAATAAGATAACTACAACAGAGGACGACCTATGACGGACAAGTCTCGGGCAGACCTGATACTTCATTCAGCATCTCAACTCCTCACACTTGCTGGCGGACCGCAAAGAGGGATCTCGCTGGGCAATCTTGGGATTATCGAGGACGGCGCAATCGCGGTCGCTGATGGAGTTATTCTTGCGGTCGGGTCAACAGATGAAATCCAGCGCCAGTTCAGTGCACAGCGGACCATAGATGCCGGTGGAAACGTTGTACTCCCGGGTTTCGTCGACCCCCACACACATTTGATTTTTGCAGGAGATCGGGCAGCTGAGTTTGAGATGCGTATCGCCGGCGCCAGCTATATGGAGATCATGGATGCGGGTGGCGGAATTCTTTCAACCGTTACACAGACAAGAGCTGCCAATATTGAATCGCTTGTCACCCAGGCTCGCTTACGACTTAATCGCATGCTCGCGCATGGCACAACAACTGCCGAAGCGAAAACAGGATACGGGCTCGAGTTGGAAACCGAACTCAAGATGCTTCAAGCGAT
>JAUWDI010000073.1 GCA_030608865.1 Anaerolineales bacterium
CCGACGATGGAAGAACGGTTCGAGCCTACAATCTTGGCTATCCAACGATGTCTGTCACAAAGGATCTGCTAATCCTTGAACGCGGGCTCCTCAATCATCCTGATCTGATTCTCTGGTTGATCACGCTGGAGTCTCTTCCCAAAGTATCCCAGCTGGATTCTCCTTTTCTACAACTCAATCCAGATCTCACACGAGAGCTCATCACTCGATATGATCTCGATCTTGATCCCGAGGATGAGCGGTTTGAGAACTCAACGTTTTGGAATCGAACCATCATAGGACAACGGCGAGAACTAGCCCAACTCCTTAAGCTTCAAATGCTGGGTGTTCTATGGTCTGGATCGGGCGTTGACCATGAGATTCCGGAAACTTATAATGAGCGGTTGGAAGATCTGCCTGCCGATCTAGACTTCCACATTTTCATGCCAGGGGATTTGGATACCAATGAACTTGCGTTCGATGTGCTTGAGGCGGGAGTGCAAACGGCAGGCGATATCCCGGTGGTTTTCATTAACGAGCCGGTGTTTATCAGCAAGGGTGAAAACAGCGATATTCGGTACAATTTCTACTACCCACGCTGGGCGTACGACTTCTATCGGCAGGAATTGCAGTTTCAGGCGGCTGGCAGAGGTTGGGTTTATGTGGATATGTGGGACGCACTGCCATCCATAGAGTTTACGGACAGCGCGATCCACTATACGCCTCTGGGGTCCAGAATTCTGGCAGAGGACATTATCGGAGTGATAAAAGAGTTTCTCCAAGAGCCGTGAACTTCAATTTCATTAGGGATTGGAATTGCTTTCGAAGGTAAAAATAAATGGTATACACACGAAACAGTTTGTTTAACTTAACCTTGCTGGTGTCGATCGGAATTGTGGTTTTCATTCTGGCTGGATGCACAAGCCCAATGGGAGTTACCCCTCAAGCCTCTCTCGAGGGAGGTTCTTCTTCATCGTCAGCTGAACCAACAGAGGCACCTCTGAAGAGCACAACTGTGGAAACCGAGGGTGGAGGAACGCCAACAAGCGTTCCTTCATCAAGCCCTGATCAAACTACGGAAGCGGATGAAGTCGAGCGCTCAACTCCAGCACCAACCCCAACTTACGACCCGAGCACATGGCAAGATCTCCCCGTAATCCCGGTTGTGAGCGATAGGGCGAGAGATATTTATAACCATGGATTGAGTTTAGGGAATAACCCCCGAGCTTTCGCGAAAATTGGTGACTGCCAGAACGTCCCCTCGATGTTCCTGTCGATCTTCAGCCATGAGGGGTTTTACTCGCTTCGTGAGGAAGATGCATATCTTGAAGAGACAATTGAATGGTTTGAGGGATCTTTCGCGAGGGAGAGCGAGGCCGTACGCAGGGGTTTTAATGCAGCGTCCGTCGTTTCTCCGCTATGGGCGAACCCCGAATCCTGTGACCCGGGTGAAACCCCGTTGGATTGTGAGATCCGCTTGCAGCAACCCAGCATCGCTTTGGTGAGTCTGGAAACCTGGTGGGAGGGAAATCCTGAGAAATACGAGCAGTATGTACGGGAGATCCTGGAGACCTTGATCGACCGCGGAATCCTTCCAGTTCTTGCAACGAAAGCGGATAATCTCGAGGGAGATCACAGTATTAATATTATCCTAACGAGGTTAGCTTACGAATACGACATCCCGCTCTGGAACTTTTGGCGAGCGATTCAACCACTTCCAAACCAGGGTTTAATGGAAGATGGATTTCATCTTACTTTTGCTGAAAATCACTTCGACGACCCGGAAGCAATGAAGGCGGCTTGGCCCTGGAGAAATCTGACCGCTCTTCAAGTCCTAAACTCGGTTTGGCAGGGCGTTTCTGCTCCATAAAAACATCACCCAAAGCGCGGGAATAGGTTTTCTCGAGCGTGGAAGGAAGAGTATCAGTGCAGGATCAAATCGCTGCCTTTATTTCAAATGAATTACTAAAAGATCCGACTCGGACAATTGCGTTTGATGAGCCGTTGATTTCCAGTGGTTTGGTCGATTCGTTCAGCCTGGTGGATCTTGCGCTCTTTATCGAGGAGACATTCGGCGTGCGCATTGACGATACCGAACTCACCGCAGAGGTTTTTGACACGATCGAAGAATTGGCTGCATTAATCTCCGCACGCAAAACTTCTTAACCGACATGACGACAGTCACTGATGTTCTCTACCAGACGATCCAAGAGGAGCCCGATCGAATTGCGCTAGTCCTCCAGTCACCTGATGGAGATCAGGCGATCACGTATGCTGATCTCATCCGCGGTGCACTCGGCTATGCAAAGCTCCTCGAGGGCGCGGGTGTGCGGAGCAAGGAACCGGTCATCTTGCTTCTACAGCATGGCAGACCGCTAATCGAGGCATTCTTCGGCGCTATTCTGCATGGCGCAGTCCCCGCCATCATGCCCTTTCTCACAGAAAAACTATCGCCAGAACGCTATCGCCAATCGCTTTCAGCGTTGATTGAGATTACCAAGCCGGCTGCGATTGTCACCTATCCGGCATTTACAGATGAAGTCGCCAGAGCAAGAAAAGAAGGCGATTCAGTGCGATCTGTAATTCTTTGGACTGAGGCCGAACCACCAACGGATATTTCCTGGGAGACGCTTGGAGGAATGAGAAGTGAGCCGGAGGACATCGTTCTCTTACAACACTCATCCGGGACAACTGGCTTGCAGAAAGGTGTTGCCCTATCGCACCGAGCCGTTCTATGTCAGCTTAAAACCTACGCTGAAGCGATTAATATGACCCGTGACGATGTCGTTGTGAGTTGGCTCCCTCTTTACCACGACATGGGTTTAATTGCCGGCTTTATCATGCCAATCTTGTTGAGATCCAAGCTTATTCTCATGTCACCATTCGATTGGATTCGCGCCCCTTATCGGCTCTTATCGGCGATCTCGCAATACAGTGGAACATTGAGTTGGCTGCCGAATTTTGCATACAATTTCAGCGCTCGTAAAGTGCGCGATCGTGATCTTGACAACATCGATCTATCCAGTTGGCGAGCCGTGATTAACTGCTCTGAGCCGATGCGATGGAAAAGTCATGAGGATTTTTTCAACCGCTTCTCAAAGTACGGACTCAAACGCCAGGCATTGGCGACGTGTTATGCAATGGCAGAGAATGTGTTCGCAGTCACACAAGGAGGCATTGAATCAGCGGTAGTGGTGGATGAGATCGACCGGCGATCCTTGTCGGAGGATCAAATTGCGATTCCCGCGAAGGCGGGTGAGGATGCGATTAAAATGCTTTCAGCGGGTCGACCGATTGATGGAACGAGCGTGCGCGTTATAGATGCTGAGGGGATGGATTTACCCGATCGGCACGTTGGGGTAATTGCACTGCAAGGGGATTGTCTGCTATCCGGCTATTACAACCGTGATGATATAACCCAAGAGGCTTTTATGGGTCGTTGGTATATCACCGGGGATCTGGGTTATCTTGTTAATGGTGAGTTATTTGTGACCGGCCGTAAGAAAGAGCTGATTATTGTCGGCGGCAAGAATGTTTTCCCCCAGGATCTCGAAGAACTAGCGATGGATGTTGAAGGTGTTCACCCAGGCCGAGTGGTTGCTTTCGGGTTATTCAATGAAGACCTTGGGACCGAGGAGATTGGGGTAATCGCCGAAGTGGATGTGACCGAGGATGACCTGCGAGTGAAAATCGCACGTGAGATTAGAGACCAGATCGCGCGCGGGACAGATGTCACGGCGCGATATGTATTAACCGTAGATCGCGGCTGGTTAATAAAAACGAGCAGCGGTAAAATCGCCCGCGGGGCGAATCGGGATAAGTATTTACAGGAATCCGCGTAACTCTTCCGGCTTAATTAAATCAGGATATAACCTGTGGAACCATCATTACTTGATGCGCCCGAAGTGCTGAAAAAATATGGGATCTTGCCAAAGAAAAGCCTTGGCCAGAACTTCATAATAAATCAGCGCGCCTTAGATGATGTGATCTCTGCCGCGGATCTGACCGGACACGAGGAAATCATCGAGATTGGAGCAGGGTTCGGAACGCTGACAATCGAATTGGCTCAACGTGCGGACCAGGTGTTCGCTGTTGAAATCGACAAACGACTGATCCCTGTCCTCCGGGATAATCTGCAGGATTTCGAAAACGTGACTTTACTTCATGCTGATTTCCTACAGCTTGATCCGGTCGAGTTGGTTTCGCGATCCGGATATTATGTCGTCGCCAACATTCCCTATTACATCACCTCCTCTCTTCTTCGACACTTAATGGAATCTTCCATGCCTCCGGCGAGGGTCGTACTGACGATGCAGCGTGAAGTCGCGCAGCGGATCATCAGTTCGCCAGGTGACATGAGCCTGCTTGCGTTGAGTGTTCAGATCTATGGCCGTGCTGAGATTACCGCGCGCTTCCCGGCGGAGTGTTTCTATCCCATTCCAGAGGTGGATTCGGCAGTATTGCGCATAGACATATACGATGAACCTGTGGTTCCACGTGAGGTGATCCCGGCAATCTTTAGTTTAGCCCGCGCAGGGTTCAACCAAAAACGGAAAAAATTACGCAATTCTCTTGCACGTGAGCTGGGCTTGAGCCCGGAAGAAGTTGAGAAGTTGCTTGCTCAAGCGGGGATCCAGCCGAAGAGCAGAGCTCAAGAACTTTCAATCCAGGATTGGCAAAAGATCGCTCGAATTGCTGCCGAGTAAGATCGATTGCGGAGTTGATTTATTGTGAGGATGGCTTGTGTTGATCTGCTGAAAGATGACGGTGGGTCATGAGCACTTGCCAAACACGGAAGGCCGCTTCAACCTGTATTCGGAAGGACATCTTCGATTGCCCGATCTGTCTGTCCTCAAAATATATTGGGCTTTCAATGAATTGATATCCCAAGCGTTGTGCAACATAGGCCATCTCAACCTGAAAGACATATCCATTTGATCGAATGCGGTCCAGGGGCATTCCCAGCAAGGTTTCGCGTCTCCATATGCGGAACCCTCCCGTCGTGTCCTGGACTGTCATTCTGAGGATCGTGCGCGCATAATAATTACCAAACCACGATAAGAGTAATCGACCCACACCCCAGTCCTCGTCTAATTTTCCGCCTTCAATATAACGGGATCCGAGAACGGCATCATGACCTTCTAATAGATCCATGAAAGTGGGGATGTAGGCTGGGGAGTGGGAGAAGTCGGCGTCCATCTGCCCGATTGCTTCAGCGCCGGACTGAAGCGCGTGTTTAAATCCGGTGATATATGCAGTCCCCAAACCAAGTTTACCGGTTCTATGGAGTACCGAAATCCGTTCTGGTCTACTAGCCGATAAGTCATCCGCGATTTCCCCGGTCCCATCGGGAGATGCATCATCAATGACCAGGATTTTCAGATCGGGTATGGGTAATGACCATAGCGCGGCTGCAAGAGCCGGAAGGTTTTCAGCTTCGTTATAGGTCGGAATAACGACCGTAAGTTGTCTCATGAGTTTGGACTATTCAAAGACGAGTGTGCGTGGTTTATTTCGATCAGATTTCCTGTACGCGAATGAGTCGCAC
>JAUWDI010000067.1 GCA_030608865.1 Anaerolineales bacterium
AAGAGTTCGGGTCGAGATGACGCTGCTTACTCGATAAAAATCTCGACGCGTTCACCATCTTCTTCATCCACGATATCGATGATTTTCCCGGCCATTCCCTGAGTTAGCGCTTCGGCCAAGTCCTCCA
Source organism: Anaerolineales bacterium (assembly GCA_030608865.1). The sequence continues at coordinate 128 of JAUWDI010000067.1, forward strand.
TAACTGCCTCTTCCTCAATCTCCGGCACGAAGCGAGCCCCCATCTTCATGCCGATATTAACCAGGCCTATCGGAAGGCTAACCCGAACTGTCTCTTTCCCGGAGTTCAAGTCACTTACTCGAATACGCAACCACTGCGCTCCTCCTTCAGTGGCGCCGCTCCTGTGCTGCTCCTGTTTCTTTAAGGCTCCAAGTAATTGCGTGCCTTCTTCCGCCGTGATCTTTCCCTCGTCGATCATTTTCAGGATTTTTAATCGCTCTTTGGATGACATCTCATAGGCCTCCTTGTCTAACCCAGGATAATTTTTACTTTTTCGCCCGACTCACCCTCGTCAACTTCAATGTAGATCGGTTGGTCGGCTGACAGACTTGCTTCGAGCGCAAGTATCAGATCGTCGATCTCGGTTTCGTCTAACCCGCCAAAGGACATACCACGCCATCTTAGAATTCGTGCGGTGAGACCAAGAGGAACCGGCAAGCTAATCGAAATCCTGCGCGGCCATTGTTCTTCTCCAGTTTTTATTCGTACATGGACCCATGGGGACTTATACGTAGCCGCAGACAGGATCATAGCGGTGGCTCCAAGCACCAGTAATGGTCCTGCACAGACCCACCACCAGCCACCTAGCTGGCTCAGACCCCACCCCGTGACACACATTGCGAACCCAATGGAGAGTGGAATCGTCCACCAATATCGCCAGCGGTTGGGATGTTTTGGAACTTCAGCCTGTGGCGTGGGTTGAGCCCCCTCCTCTGAAAGCCGGCGGGCGGCTTCACTGGCATCAATCTGACCAGCATCAAGCTGATCGAGTATCTCCATGTTATTTTGATCGTCATTCATTGCGGATCTCCAACTTTAAAACTCATCGATCCTTTAAATTTCGCTTTCCTCGAGTTTCATCCCCATCCATGTGAGCTCGCGAATGGCTTTGAAGCCCAGTGCTTCAATTTTCTCCCGGGCGACGTCAGACGGATAATCCAGGATGAAGTCATCAGCCAACGCTGCCGATTCCTGCATCGCTTCACAAAGAAGACCTATTTCAATTTTCTCACGCCATTCAGATTCCACAACCATCATCAAGCGCAGCAGACGGCGCTCTAGCTCAGGCCTGATGCTCACCGCACCGGCGAGTCTCCCGGCTTCTTGCCGTACCCAGTGCTTTGGCTTCCCCAATCCGAACAGGTTCTCGAATCCTGATGGTCGAAAAATGCTCGCAGCTACAGGGAAAGGCCATAACAACCCTTCTGGGTGCAGCCGTTTTGCCAATGCCCAATGCTCGCACCATTCGCTGCTTGTCCGGGGTCGAACTCGCCCATGAGTATCGTCGTGCGGCCATTCTCCGTTCCCTTTTCTTAACCAAGTAGTTCGCGTTGAGAGAGTCTTAAACTCGAGGTTCTCATACAACATCCTGGCTCCCTGGTTATCACGATCAACTTGCAACATGATCCGCTTGCCCCCACTAAGGCGTGCATGATCGATCGAAGCCATGACCAGTTTCCGCGCAATGCCCTGACGCTGGTATTCCGGCTTGACCACAACATTGGCCATCACCCAACGTTGCTGGTATCCACTCACAGGAAGCAGGCTTGCATTGCCTACCACCTCGCCATCCTCTTCCCAAACATATCCCTGAGGGTAGGCAGCCGGGGGTAAAAACCAACGGCCTAAAAACCAACCGAGACTCCCCGCCCGGGCAAACATTTTCATACCCAGGATCATCCGCCGTCCGGAGGCGTCTAACCGCTCGGAAAACGCTTGTTCGATCAACCCGGCTAGTGCAGCCATATCGCGGCGTGGTTCTATAGGTCGGATGCCACGGTGCACAAATGGTTTACCTGCAGCGACAGCAGCGGTCAAGATTCTCCCTCCAGAGCCTTGAGTAAAGCCTCTGCTTCTGAAACCGAAACCTTGCCTTCTTCAACCATGCGCAGGATCGTTAAACGCTCCTCATCGGTCGCAGGTTCTCCGGCGGCGCCGAATCCAGACGCTGTCCATGAGAAGGACGAGTTCGTCTTCCTTTTTTCCTTCGCTACTCTACGTTTTTCCTTTCCAATTGCTTTGCGCTCTGCACGTCGAACCGCACGGCGGACGCGCTCACCGATTCGATCTGCATCGAAGCCGTCCATCCCCGCGCCCATTACATTGAAACGCGCCTCCACTTCTGCCAGCTTCGCGTCTACCTCGGTTAGTATCTCTCCAACCCAATCTTCTTCTGAACCACCATGCATCAAACCCGTTTGAAGGCAGAGATCTCCCCCGGCCAAAAGCTCAATATCCGCCTTACCATCGCCAAGCTGGAAAGCGACACCCTCACCCTGCTGTCTGGTCTCCACTCCTGATGGATAATCCAGGTCGCCACCCGCTGACAAGGACAGGTTTACAGATGACTCAGGAGGTATCCGGCAGGAAAGGTCGCTTCCAGCCTGCACTTTGGAGTGAGCGCCTTCAGGGGTCGCCAGAGTGACCAGAGCATCTCCCCCAACAAATGCGTTCACCTGACCAGCGGCATCGTTAAGCATCAGGTCCCCCCCCACTCCTCGCAGATGGATATCACCATTGACTTTCTGAATCACGGCGTCCCCGCCAATACGGTCGACGGTTAAATTCCCCTCAATTTGCCGGCTCTGAAAGTCCCCGCCGATCGTTTCAAAGCTCGCCGCCCCAACCCTGCGCAGGCTCAAATCTCCTCCGATCGTGCGAATCATGAACTCGTTTCTCAAATCGGTAACTCGACAGTCTCCACCGACTTCACCGACTTCGAGGCGCGCTTCTTTCGGTAAGAAAATAATACAGCCTGAGTTCGCACTGATTTCTACTCCATCCTCAATCTCATCTACTTGAAGTTTCCCTTTGTCCGGCGCCTGCGCCTCCAGGATGGGCTCATCCCGTCCTGAAAGACGTAGATCTCCGCCGATCGTCGTGATTTTCACCAGTGGGCTTTCGCCAATCTCAAGTGTCACTTTTTCCATTGTTGCAGCCTCCTTCCACTTGCCAGGTCTACATCTTCTGTTCAGTCAACTTCCAGGAGCTGCATTGCCTCTTCAGAAGTCAATTTCCCGCTTGCCAGGTCGTCGAGGATCTTGTGCCGCTCTTCATCATCAATCAGTTTCGTCTCAGGTCCTACCGGGAAGCCCAGCGAACGAATGATCTCTGTCAACCGTGCCCTGAGTGTAGGGTACGACATATCCAATTCAGGTTCCATTCTACTTAGCTTTCCCTCGCAGCGTACGAAGACTTCAAGAAAATTCATCTGCTCAGCGCTCAATCTCCCGAAGCGGCCAATATCGAAATGTCCATCGATCGTGGTATCGCAGTTGCGGCAATGAAAACGTGTAATCGAGAGGCTTTCATCACAAACCGGGCAGGTTGTAAGCATTTGATTCATTACTCACCACTTCCTTCATGAAAATCCATCGCCGCCCATTAGACGTCAACAGATGAGTTATTCCCTATCGATGCGCTCGGACCATTCGATGAGAACAGGGATGCTTCACCGGGCACGCCGATTCCTTTTAGCGCCTCGCCAGTCCTTATCAAGAAGCTGCCACCCGTTACGATCGCTTTTCTTAATGCGGGGGAGGCTATGCGCGGTTGCCCGGGAAGGATATGCCTTTGCCTCCCGTCCTCTAATAAGCAACCCTGATGCACATCAACAAGTAGCTTCAAATAAAATGTGTTGTCCATTTTGGGACTCCATTTAATTTTCTAGCAATGATCCTCAATTATCTCGCTTCAAAATAACACGTTTTTAATAAATGTCAAGTGTAATATTAATATTATTGAGTTTATTATACATTTTATTGAATTTACAAGTAAAATAGAGGGGGAAGCCCTTGTTCCACTGCGAGCACAGCTCGCTTGCATATTGCAAACATAGGTTCAGGGTCCTTAATGATCTTCAGCTTGTGAGGGCGGGGCTATATCGCGCCTTGTCATAAGGCGCCATTTGCGACGTGCATATTTTTACAGATGTTGGCGCGATTCCACCAAAACAAGATACACTTCCACCGTGCACTTATGTCAGAAACTCTTGAACTCACGCTAACCGGTAACGCATATGGGGGCGAATCCTTCGGCCGCGATGTCGATGGGCGCATGATCTTCGTGCCTTTCACAATCCCCGGGGAAGTAGTGCGCGTTCAACTGGTGGAAGAACACAAGCATTGGGCAAGAGCGTTGCCCGAGAAATGGGTCGAAACCTCAGACCAACGAATCGAGCCGCGCTGCCCACACTTTCGAACCTGCGGCGGGTGCCATTACCAGCACATTCCCTACGCGCTTCAACTGGAGATCAAGGCGGATGTCGTTCGCGATCAGCTTGCACGGATCGGCGGGTTCGAGGATCCTCCTGTGCGATCACCCATCGCTTCGCCGGAGCCATGGAATTACCGGAATAACCTGCGCTTCCACCTCACCGAGGATGGCGACCTTGGCTTCGTCACCTTCGATAAGAAACGAGTGTTCCAGATCAAGGAGTGCCACCTGCCAGAGCAGGAATTAACCGATCTCTGGGCTCAGTTTGATCTCGACCCCACCAGGGCAATGGAAAATATCTCCCTGCGAAGCGGAGGCGAGGGCGAGCAGATGGTCATCATTCACGGGACGGATGCTCCGGATCTCGAGATCTCGATCGAATCCCCCACCTCCGTAGTGTGGACCAGCCCCCGTGGGGATTTTATCCTCGCCGGTCAAGATCATTTTTATTTTGACATCAACCGGCACCAATTCCGCGTCTCCGCCCTTTCGTTCTTCCAGGTGAACTCGAAGATTATCCCGGAACTCGTTCAACAGGCGACAACATTGTTATCCATCCAGCCCGGACAAACCGTCTTCGACCTTTATGCGGGTGTGGGTTTGTTCAGCGCTGCCATCGCAGAATCCGATGTCCATGTTGTAGCTGTCGAGGAGTCTGCGCACGCATGTCGTGATTTTAGTTTCAACCTTGATCGTTTCACACACATCGATCTCTATGAAGGGGCTGTCGGCATTGCACTGCCTCAAATCGAGCCCCAGCCCGATGTTGTGCTCATCGACCCGCCGCGCGCCGGCTTGTCCAGAGCAGCGCTCGATGCACTTCTCGAGCGCTCCCCATCACGCATCGTCTATGTTTCGTGTGATCCCGCCACGCTCAGCCGTGATGGGAAGCGTTTGCGAGCAGGCGGATACTCACTGGAGAGCATTACTCCGATCGATTTGTTCCCCCAGACATTCCACATCGAAACCATATCCCTTTGGACTATCTAGGCGAGACTTGCCCCCATCGTGTTTCTAAGCGCGCAGCTTTCGGCACCCCCTCTCTCTGGGGATTGCCTTCCGCGGAAGTCGGGTTACAATCAATTATATGAGCCAACAGCAGGGTCCAATCCTCATCGTAGAAGACATCCCTCACATCCTCGAATTGCTCGAAGTTACGCTGAAGTTTAAAGGTTATGATGTAATCACGGCTCGTAATGGCGATGAGGCTCTCAATGCTCTCCTAACGGAAAAACCAGCGTTAATTCTTACCGACATCCTCATGCCCAGACTCGATGGTTATGCGCTCGCTCAGGAAGTACGCAGCAACCCGGAGACACGCGACATTCCAATCATTTTCCTGTCTGCAACTTTCATTACACCTGAAGATAAAGAGTTCGCCATGAGCTTGGGCGCAGTTCGCTTTTTGGAAAAACCAATTGAGGCTTCCGAGTTACTTCTATCCGTAGCGGAAGTTCTTACAGGCGAACCATTTGTGCAACCCAAACCTCTCCCCGACCAAGCCTTCCAAAAAGGCTATGCCGATCGTCTACAAGAGAAGCTGCTCCATAAAGAGAATCAGATCCGTCGTGCCCAGCGCCTGGTGGAGACTGTGCCCACTGAACAACGCCCCGCTTTCGAGGCGCTGCTGGCACAAACAAAATTCCAGCGCGATCAGATAGAGGACGAGCTGCGCACATTAGAAGC
>JAUWDI010000165.1 GCA_030608865.1 Anaerolineales bacterium
AGCCCCTGGATGCGCAGCAAACTACTCAAGAAATGGCGTGCGTAATCATACGTATGAAAACCAACCAGATCCGCGCCGGTTAAGCCCTTGAGAATCTCTTCTCTCCAGGGAAGCATCCGGAAGATCTCATACGATGGGAACGGTATATGCAAGAAAAATCCAATCGCCGCATCCGGCAGTGATTCGCGCAACATAGCAGGGAGCAGCAGCAAGTGGTAATCGTGAACCCAGATTGTGTCACCGGGGAGGGCGACCTCGAGGACTTTCTCACAAAAGCGTGCGTTCACTTCTTGGTATGCCTGCCACTCTAGATGATCGTAGTGCGCATATTGTGGAAAGTAGTGAAAGAGCGGCCAAATTGATCCGTTCGAGAAGCCGTTATAGTAGAGGTCGAACTGCTTCCTGGGCAAGAAGATCGGAACGCTGCCGAACTCGTCGGATAGTCTCTTGGAGATTTTCGCCTGCTGATTGGGATCATCCTCATGAATTCCGGGCACGCCCAGCCAGAGCATGTCCATCTCCTCCCGCACTGCATTCAGAGTCGTCGCCAGGCCGCCAACACTGGGGTTATAGAGGTATCCACCATCATCTCTTTCCAAGCTAACAGGAAGCCGGTTGGAAACCACGATCAACCGCTGTTGCTGATCTTTAGTTTTCGCATGCATGGAGCACCTGCATTCTGGCGTGAGCTGCCAATATCCGGGTAGATTGTATTGGGCGCATTGAGCGGGAGAGTGCCTCTCAATCAAGACATGCGTTCATTTTCCAGTAACAAAATGGCTCGAGCATCGCTCACCTGCTGCTCTCAGAGGCCATTTTTCTTTCTTCTATCTATACTCGATGGGATGTCTGCTTTATCGGGAAGGTGGCTTACTCTTCCGGGCCTTCCCACCAAGGTTGATAACGGTGTACCTTCTCCATCAGTTTCTTCTTCGTCTTGGCGTCTGTCGCTACCGCCCATTCCTTCTTCAGCGATCTCATTCTCTTTTGGCGGCGTTGGCGGCGTCGTCGTTTGCGATCTTTTTCGGTCAATGGCATTAGTTCCACACCTCCGATAATGATTGGCCAGTGCTTGCTCCAAGCTAACGTTATTAAGATATATGATAACGCATCTACGATGATAGCACCGTTTCTGCTCGCTCAATATCCCCAGTTATCTACAGGGCATACGTTATCCGGCGATAGACCACCACTCATGTCAGGTTTTCAATTAACTTATGTTTCAATGGTGTGACAGTCTCAGATTATTAACGATTTATTAATCCTTTTGTTGTATGATATTCATGGTGGGGAACGGTTTTATAGGCATGGTTCGGTTTAACTCCTTTATGAATATCCAACTTCGCCACACGTATTTATCCCTTCCATTGGTTTAGCGTAAAAAATCCTGATCCATTCCTTGTAGATATGGATCACCTTAAGGGCGTGACCTGCTTATGATTAATGAGTTCGAGTTACTCGCAAACAAAGTTATCGAAGCGACAAAAGAAGTCTCACTCTCTGAAGAAGAGCAAACCTCAATCCAGCAATTATTCCAACTCGGGGGAGAACAAGGGTACATCACGCTGGATGACATTGCCTCTCAATTTCCCGAATCCGAAGCTTCTCTCCCTGTGATCGAACGCGTCTACGATATGCTGCTTAACGCAGGTATCGAAATCCTTGATGACGAAGAGGCTTCTGAGAAGAAACCCGCTGTTGCGGTCAAGGAAAATGAGGCAGAAAAGGAAGATGAAAACAAGCTCGCTGAAGTAAGCGCAATCGACGCAATTGATTCGGGCGATTCGGTAGGTTTATACCTCAGTCAGGTAGGCAGAGTTCCTCTGCTCACACGTGATGAGGAGGTCGAACTTTCCAAGCGCATTGAGCGCGGCCGTAGAGTGCGCAATAATCTTGCGCGAGGCCCGGTCTCGCCGAAACAACGTGCTAAATTCGAAAGGTACATTCAAGACGGCATGGCTGCTCGTGAACACCTGATCATGGCCAACTCACGTCTTGTAATCAGCGTAGCTAAAAAGTACGTCGGCCGCGGTGTACCACTGCTCGATATGATCCAGGAAGGTCACGTAGGGTTAATGCGCGCCGTGAAGAAATTCGATTACCGGCGTGGGCACAAATTCTCCACGTATGCCACCTGGTGGATTCGCCAGGCTGTGACAAGGTTGGTCGCAGACCATGGTCGGACCATCCGTATTCCCGTTCATATGGGCGATCGCATTAACCGCATGCTGCGCAGTCGACACAAACTGACGCAGGAATTAGGGCGTGAACCCGTCCGCGAGGAGCTTGCAGCTTGCCTGGAGGTCTCCCCTCACGATGTTGACTACATGCTTCGCGTAGCACAGCGTCCTCTCTCTTTGGAGAAACCAACAGAGCAAGAAGGGGACGCCGTAATCGGGGATTTCATCGAGGATCAGGACGCCCCGGCACCCGAAGAGATCACCTTGCAGGAGATCTTGGAGGAACGAGTGCTGGACCTGCTGGAAACCCTGCCTCATCGGGAAGCGCTCGTGCTGCGTTTGCGCTACGGTCTTGAAGCCGGGGAAGTCCACACACTCAAAGAGATCGGTGAGAAGATGGGGATAACGCGCGAGCGTGTGCGCCAGATTGAAGCCCAGGCTCTGCGCCGCCTGCGCAATCCAGGCTTGCGCCGGGAGCTCGTGGATTACGTGCGCACCTGATATTTCTTCTCTAGCCTGAGTTGATACAAACGCACCTCTGGAGAAACTTCGGAGGTGCGTTTCTTGTACGCCTTTAGAATGTTGCCCTCTCTCCGCATGCGTGAACCATCAGCCCCCGCGAAACAAGGCTTGTTTGGTTTTATTAGATTGAAGTGTGTTGGGAATTTGAAGGGGGAGGATCAGGCTACAAATCCCGCCTGGTGAAGTTTCTCCGCCGCCTCTATTGTGGCTGGGATCGTTACCAGAATGCGGGTGCCGCGCCCTGGTTGTGAATCGATTTTCAAGATCCCATTTACAAGCTCGGCTCGTTCATACAGATTGACCATTCCAAGGCTGCCGCGTTTTTCATAGTTGGCCTGAACTTGTTCAACGTTAAAGCCGACGCCATCATCTTCGATTTCCAAATGTAAATTATCTCCCCGGCGTTTCAATCGGATCCAGATATGTTTTGCGTTGGCATGCTTGCGGGCATTGTTCACGGCTTCTTCAACGATGAAAAATATCACCCCCTGCTTGCCGACTTCCAGGTCGTCGACAATTCCGTTCTTTGCCTC
>JAUWDI010000113.1 GCA_030608865.1 Anaerolineales bacterium
ATCTCCTTCCTGTGCGCCGGATGCACGCAGTGGGGCGCTGGAGATCAGGACGAGATTGTCGGGTGCAAAGAGCGGGTCATCGTAGAAAGGATAGGTAGCCAGGGCGAGAGGGTCGATGGCATCGGTTGTGAGGGAGGGGGATGCCTGGCCTTCCCACTCAGGGTTGGTGGAGGCGAGAACTGTTCCATCGGAAGAGCGAGCAAGGAGAACGCCAGAGAAGAGGGTCTGACCCTGGCGCACGCGGAGATCTTCGAGTTCGGTTCGGGCGCTGTTTTGAGCGGCGCGATAATTGGAGGAGGAGGCGGGTAGTCGGAGTAAATCGGATGCAGCTTCACGAAGAACCGTTCGCTGACTACCAAGTTGGAGGCGCTGCTCGCTGGTGTCGGTCCATTCCTGCAGAACCTGGACCTGCGCCTGCGCTGCCGAGGTCATCTGACTCGCGGCCTGATCCTGCATAAGATTTCTAGAGCTAAGGAATGCACCAATGCCCAAGGCAAACAGGGGGATGAGGATGAGAGGCAGTATGAGGAAAGGAATCCGACGTACTAGGCTTCCACGTTCCTCGCGCTGCTCGGTGGGTTGTGGATGGGTTACCGGACTGACCACAGTTACTCAATCTCCCACACAGGATCACCATTAAGGATGCGGTTAATTTGAGCAGGGAAACGATCCGGGTCGAGTGGTTTGCCGAGGAAGCCGTCAAACCCTGCGGCTCGAGATCGCTGCATCTGCTCATCGCTCGCGTATGCGGTGACCGCAACGACCGGGATTTCACGCAATGCCTCCGAGGCGCGTAATTTACGAAGCGCTTCATATCCGTCCTCGTAAGGCAATCGAATGTCCATAAGGATGAGATTGACCTCAGGGAGAGTGTCGGCATACTCTACGACTTCGTAGCCGGAGGTTTTCCATTCGCAATGAACTCCCATATGGTCAAGCAAGCGGGCCATTAGGACAAAATTCGATACATTGTCTTCGACGATCAGGATTGTTGTTGCCTCAGAATCATTCGTCACTTTACTCTACCCCACTAGAATGATGCGTATTACTTCTTACTGGTGCAAGAAGTGTGCAATTTGCCTTGGGAGATGATCTACATCGATGGGTTTTTGAATATAGTCATCACATCCTGCTGATAATGTTCTTTCACGATCGCCGCGCATTACGTTTGCTGTTATGGCGATTATCGGGGTATTTTCAAACTGTGCATCTGCTTTTAATTCCTGGGTCATGGTAAGCCCGTCGACTTCTGGCAAATTAATATCCACAAGGATCAAGTCGGGGTGATGCAGTTGTGCGAGAGCAATCCCATCTGCGGCGTTGTCGGTACCAATAAATTCATACCCTGCAGCTTCAAGAATGCGCTTAACAAGGTTGCGGTTATCGAGATTATCTTCAACATAAAGAATCGTTCGCGATTTATCAGCCATAAGAGATCAATTCGGATGAAACCCTCTAACCCTCGGAGAGGGATTATAGTCAATGGTGCGCCCATTAGCCAGCAGAGCCCTCGTCGTCACAGCGAGGGCTCTTGAGGAGGAGAACATAGAGCTGTTCATAATAGGTATCTGGAGGCTGTCGGTAGAATTTTGGGGCGCAGGCCGGCTGCTCATTGGCGCCGGATCTCTAGACACCCTTTCCTTAATAATATCCTGTTGTCTCCGATACAACTGTATGATGCTCCATGTAAGTTCAGCTTAGCATTCTTTAATGAGAATGGACCTTTCAATCCACTTACAAATGGGAGATGAGCAAAAAGACATTTCAAAAATGGTGGGCTTCTTGGACTTGCTTAAGTCCGTTCAGAATTAAAATAAAAGCCTCCAGAGTATTTCGGGAGGCTTTACGTTTTGAGCGGGCAGCGGGATTCGAACCCGCGACATTCTGCTTGGGAAGCAGACGCTCTACCACTGAGCCATGCCCGCATCACCGTTCCGGATTATAGAAGTGCGCAAACCGTCTGTCAAGGAACATGCTTCCAGAGGATACCTGAGGACCAGTAAGGAATCCTACGATGCCAATAGAAGCAAACGGCGGAGCCAATGGAGTGCGTAACTTACGGCGCGAGTTTTCATATTCACGAAGTGAGCTTCGTAAGATTTGTGCACCGTATGCTCGTTCCCGGGAAGTAAGACATGAATCATCGCTATGCTGCCCTCCCGAGAAGGTTGCATCGCTAAGAGTAAACCTGCTTTGGCGCTAGCTTTTTGCATAGCTTCTTTCAATGCCGCAGAAAGAACTTCATCCGACCTGATTTCTGATAGGTTCTTTTTGCTGGCGATTATCTCCGGGAATTCTGCAAATGAAGCCGCGAGGGCTCCATCTGTTCCCGCTTCAAGGAGCGCGAGATCCATTCCCTTTTCCTTCAGCAAATCGACGACGACGGATTCGAGCGTCTGATCGTCTTTGCCGTAGATCGATCTCCCTATACGCTCCTCGAGCGTCGCCTCGACACTTGAGATCATCTTGTCGGCTTCTTGATTTGTCTTAGCCTTAGCTGTGATACGGATGTCCACACGCCCGGGATGAGCAGAGAGACCGACCGTCGGATTGTGGAGTTTCTCCAGGTCCTCGATTATTTGGTCTAGCATTGACTCGCCGATGCCTGCGGTGCGGACGATTCGGCTCTTTATCATGCTTTTTAATCCAAGGCGTTGCTTAAGATAGGGGATGACGTCGTTGACAAGAAGGTACTGCATCTCGGCGGGGACGCCGGGCATGGAGATAACTACGGAATGATCTGTCTCCACGATGAAACCCGGAGCGGTTCCCACGGGATTTTCAATGGGAATGGAACCTGCAGGGATATACGCTTGACGGCGATTGTTCTCGGTGGGAACACTCCCGAAACCTGAGAAACGGTCCTCAATTTGCTGCCATAATTCGGGTACGAAGACCGTCTCAACGCCACAAGCCTTCGCTATTCCCTCACGCGTGGGATCGTCAATTGTCGGTCCTAAACCGCCGGTGGTTATTACGGCGTCTGCGCGCTGCATGCTCGCTTGAACTTCTTCGGCGATCCTATCGATGTTGTCGCCGACGGTGCTGGTTCGATAGAGGTCGAGACCGATTTCGCGCAGGGCACGGGCGATGTAACGCGTATTCGTATCGACGAGTTCACCCAGCAGCAATTCCGTTCCAATTGTAATAATCTCAGCTTCCATATTTTTACACCACGTTGTATTCGAATATTAGACGATTCTCATCAAATCGTGCCAGATCCAGGGAAGAGACATCCACCGCCTGTGATTTGCCATCAAGGATTATTTCCGTCATTATTTTCCCGGCGATCGGTCCGTGCATAAACCCATGTCCGGAAAATCCGCCGACCAGATAAAAACCATCGATGGGCGTCTCGCCGAAAATGGGATGTGCGTCGGGAGTTACTTCGTATAGCCCTGCCCAGCCCGTTTGGCGTCCTGCTGTTTCCAGCATCGGCATCCGCTCGGCGGCGGCTTGCATGGCGACCAATTCCCATTCTCCGTCGATCGATTGATCGAAGCCAGGTTTCTCATCAGGGTTTGACATTCCGGTAAGGACACCCGTTCCTTCGCGATGGAAATAAAGTGATTGTGCAAAGTCAATCACAAATGGGAAATCGGCAGGGAGGTCGGGGAGGGGTGTTGTGGTCAGCATCTGCCGGCGAATCGGGGTTATGGGGAGTTCCAAGCCCACCATGCGCCCGATGAGCCCCGCCCAGGGTCCGGCGGCGTCAACGACGACCTGGGTGGCGATTGATCCTGAGTTGGTCACGACGCGCTGAACCTGATTACCCTCGATATCAATGTCTAGGACACTGACCTCTTCGAGAGCGGTTACGCCAAGCTGGCGAGCGCGCTGAATATAGCCCATAACCACGCTGTTAGGGTCGGCTAATCCATCATCGGGATGAAAGGTGCCGGCTAGTGCATCTTCGAAGCGCATTATTGGAAGATGAGATTTGACATCTTCGGCATCTAACCATTGTGTTTCTACGCCAAGTCGGTTCTGCATGGCCACGTTGCTTTTGAATTTAGCAACCATCGCCTCCTGGGTCAGCACGAACAAATAACCGCATTTGCGGTAGAGTGGGTCCTGGCCGGTATCCTGTTCAAAGCTTTCGAGCATAGCAAGGCTGGCGATGGATAATTGCACATTGATTTCAGTAGCAAATTGATAGCGTACTCCCCCGGCGCAACGACCGGTGGCGCCTTGTCCGAAATACGGTTCCTTCTCAAGCAGGACGACTTTTCCAGCCCCGGCGGCTGCCAGGTGATACGCGGTGCTCGCGCCCATAACACCGCCGCCGATGACGACG
>JAUWDI010000001.1 GCA_030608865.1 Anaerolineales bacterium
TGCGTTGATTTATGGATTGTGGGTGGGTCTTGTCGCCTCGGTAGGATTAGATCTCCATGAACCGCTAGCATATGGCTTGGTGGTCCTGGGATGGTTCTGGCGCTTTAGAAATCGACCTGTCTTGGGAGCCGTTGCCTTGGGTTTGGCGCTTTTTGCAAAAGAGACGATTGTGCTTTTCTGGATCGCAGCTTTGATCAGTGATCTTGTGCAGCGTAGGTCGAAATCGTCTACATGGACATTGATCGCGGGGGGAGCGCTGTTTGTGCTCTGGCAAACCTGGTTATGGTGGACCTTCGGGTCGCCGGGAATCGGCAGTGGCGGTGATATGGCGACGGGGTTTGAGTGGATACCGTTCATGGGATTGCTGCGCATCGGTACAGAAAGTCTTCCAGCGCTGGCTTTATTCCTGGTTATCCTCGGTCCATCGATAGTATTTCCAACGATCTGGGGTGTAGTCAGCTCGGTGAAAGTGCTCTGGGATGGGGCAAAAGACGCGACAGCAATGGCGTTGTTCACAAACAGCCTGGTCCTCCTTTTTATCCCCTACTCAACTTTCAGAGAACCATTGGGCATCGTTCGTATGGCGACCGGCCTTGTATTGGCAGTTGTCCTTTTCGCGGCACAGTATCGGCGCAGGAAAACATTGAATTACGCGATGTTCTGGATCGCAATGCTTGCATTGCTGCTTAACTCATAAACTTGATAATCGTATGACTATCGCCAGTGACGACGGATGCTGGTCAACTTTTGCAGGAACAAGGTAAAATCGATAATGCCTTTAATTTACGACTCATCTTCATAATATTGCAGAGGAGAATTCATGGCTGAGATACAAGATGTCGCCAATCAATTGCTCGAGAACGTCGAAAAAGTAATTGTGGGGAAAACGGACGCTATACGTTTAACGATCACGGGACTGCTCTGCCAGGGGCACATCCTCATTGAGGATGTGCCGGGGACGGGGAAGACGATGCTTGCTAAAAGCATTGCCCGATCGATTGGCGGCACATTCAACCGCATCCAATTCACCCCAGATATGCTTCCAAGCGACGTGACCGGCGTTTCGATCTTTAATCAGAAAACAAACGAATTCGAATACCGTCAGGGACCGATCGTGGCTCAAATCGTGCTTACAGATGAGATCAACCGAGCCACGCCAAAAACACAAGCCGCATTGCTGGAAGCGATGGAGGAGCATCAGGTCACGGTTGATGGAAAAACGCACCCTTTGCCGGAGCCTTTTCTTGTTCTGGCCACGCAGAATCCGATTGAATATGAGGGGACGTTTCCACTTCCCGAAGCCCAGATGGATCGCTTTCTCCTGCGGATCAGCCTGGGATACCCGTCAAAAACTTATGAGGTGCAAATGCTGACGGATCAGCAGCTCCACCACCCAATCGAAGATCTGGAGCAGGTGATCGAAATTGCCGACTTGCTAAAGGTGCAGGATGCTGTGAGGAGCATAACGGTTACAGACGAAATCAAGCGCTACATTGTGGATTTGGTTGAAACGACTCGAGCGCACGGGGAAATTTATCTCGGCGCAAGCCCGCGCGGTAGCCTGGCGCTGTTCCGCACGTCACAGGCACGGGCAGCGATCCTGGGCAGAGAATATGTCCTGCCGGATGACGTTAAGGCATTGGCTGTCCCCGCGCTCGCGCATCGGTTGATTGTCGGCTCGGCTGCACGCATCCGCGAGGTCGATGCGGTGGATGTTATCGAGGAAGTACTCGAGAAGGTCCCTGTGCCCGGAGGTGAGGTTGGCTGATGTTTTCACGTGCACGCGTTATCCTCGCTCTTTTCGTCCTCAGCCTTGTTGGGGCTAGGGTTACCGGGCGAGATCTATTCTATAGCCTGACATACCTATGGGCAGGGTTGCTTATTGTTGCCTTTATCTGGTCGTTGACAACATTGCGCGGCGTGAAAATTGTCCGTGAGCCGCGTTCAAATCGCTCCCAGGTAGGTCAGCTTTTCATTGAGCGTTTCACCCTTTCCAACCTGAGTCGAACCCCCAAGCTATGGGTGGAAACGAAGGATACCTCCGACCTTCCCGGGTTCAGAGTTACCACGGTGGCGATAGGATTGGGATTGGGAGACTCGTCTGATGTCGGTGCACACCAATCGGTAACCGTAGCTTCCGGTTTTGGGAGAAGGCAAACCAGGCGCTGGTTGACGAGGACACTTTGCACACGACGGGGCCGGTACCGCTTAGGACCCATGACGCTGCGTTCAAGTGATCCGTTCGGAATCTTCCCACGCGTACGCGAGATCCCTGCTGTCCATCATGTTGTTGTGTTGCCGATGACGGTGCCGCTCGAGGGATTCCCCCTCCCGAGCGGACGACTGCCAGGGGGTGAAGCGCTGAGGCGCCGTACGCATCAGATCACGCCGAATGCAGCAGGCGTGCGCGATTATGTGCCTGGTGACAGTTTTAGCCGGATCCACTGGCGTTCAACAGCACGGCTACAGAAATTAATCGTTAAGGAATTTGAACTCGACCCATTGGCAGAAATCTGGATCATCCTTGATGCCTCGCTGGACCCGCATTTCGAACTTCGCCAGCCTGACGAGCGCGCGAAGGTAAAAGATGACGGCGCATTTCAACTTCCACCTTCCACCATCGAATATGGGGTTACAGCTGCTGCCTCACTGGCAATGCATTTCTTGCAGCTCAATCGGGCTGTGGGGTTCATCAGTTATGGTGCGGCGCGCCAGGTAATCCAGCCAGAACCTGGCGAGGCACAGCGCTTACGATTGCTTGAGTCGTTGGCCGTTCTGAATGCTGTAGGTGATACGTCTCTACAAGATGTGATCAAAATTGAAGGTCCAAGAATCCCTCAGGGATCCACCGCGATTTTCATTACACCATCGGTTGACACTGACATGCTCGCAGGTATCCGCAGGCTGCGGCATACCGGACGTCAGCCGATGTTAGTATTGCTTGACGCCGCCAGTTTCGGTGGACCCGAAGGCTCGCATATCATCGCTGAGGCCGCACGGCGGTCGGGGATAACTGCACGAATTCTAAGTCAAGGTGATAATCTGGGGGATGTCTTGGGATCCCCCATTCGCCCTCTTCGCGCCCCGCGAATTGCCTGATAGAATCTGAAAGCTCATGGAGAATGATAGGATGCGACGGGTTCTATTATTGATTGTTGTTTTCATCGCTGGGATGACCACGCTGGGCATCGAGCTCACGGCTTCGCGCCTGTTAGGCAATGTCTACGGGACCAGCAACATCGTCTGGGCAAACATTATCGGTCTCATCCTCATATACCTCACGGCAGGGTACTTCCTCGGAGGGCGCTGGGGGGACCGTTGGCCGTATCCTACACCTTTCTACCGGCTGATTCTCTGGGCATCCTTCACCGCAGGATTAGTTCCGATCATCTCTCGCCCCGTCCTGCTGCGAGCGGCGATGGCGGTTGAGCATCTAGAAACCGGGCTAATGCTGGGGTCGTTTCTGTCGATCCTCGTGCTTTTCAGCGTTCCCATCACACTTTTAGGAACCATTTCACCATATGCAATTCGTTTGTCCATCGAGGATACGGATCATGCCGGCCGTGTTTCAGGTAAGATCTACGCCCTTTCGACAATGGGCTCGATACTCGGAACATTTTTGCCAGTCCTCATTCTGATTCCAATCATTGGAACGGCGCGAACCTTCCTGTTTTTCAGTTTCACGTTGATGGCTGTTGCCTTCCTAGGGCTGGCGCTGCACGACCGTCGCCAGGCGCTCTTCCACTTGTGGATGCCGGTTGCCCTCGCGGGGTTGGCTTTTATTACGCTTAACGGTCCGATTAAGGCGAGTTCGGGTCAAATATTTGAAGCGGAATCTTCGTACAACTACATCCAGGTGATTGAAAGAGACGGAGTCCGTCAGTTGCTGTTGAATGAGGGGCAGGGGATTCATTCGGTGTATGCACCCGATCTGACAGCCACAAACGGCACATGGGATTATTTCTTGGCAGCGCCCTACTTCAATCCACCCGGTGAGGCTACAGAGGTAAAAAGGCTGGGTCTAATCGGCCTGGCAGCAGGGACAATTTCGAAACTATACAGCGAAGTACTCGGTCCAGTACCCATTGATGGTTGGGAAATTGACGCGGAAATAATTGAAGTAGGGCGCACCTTGTTTGATATGACGGAGCCCAATCTCAACCCGATCGCCGCCGATGGGCGTTGGGGTCTTGCGCACAGCGAGCAACAATATACGGTGATCGGTATTGATGCTTACCGGCTTCCTTATATCCCCTGGCACCTGACCACGCGAGAATTCTTTGAAGAAGTCCGGGCTCATCTTGACCCCAACGGCGTAGTTGTGATTAATGTCGGGAGGACGCCGGATGACCGCCGCTTGATCGAAGCATTCTCAGGAACGATGGGGGCAGTTTTCCCAAGCGTTCATGTAGTGGACGTACCGAACACCTTCAATACCATCGTGTTTGCGACCATGATGGAAACGGATCCCGAGAATCTTGTCGCAAATGAACTCGCGCTGATTTCAAAAGAGGCTCATCCCCTGCTGGTGGATATTCTGCACCGCACGATCCAAAATTTGCAGCCCACACCTGTTTCCAACATAATTTTCACAGATGACTTGGCGCCGGTCGAGCAAATTACCAATTCCATCGCCCTGCGCTTCCTCCTTGGGGGAAGCGTGGACAGCCTTCGTTGAGGAGACACATGTGAACTCCGTTAAACAATCCATACCATCCAGAGTGATTTACTGGCTTATCCAGGTATTATTCCCGGTTGTCATTATCCTGACGAGCGTGCGCCTGGTGCTTTACACGGCTGATGCTTGGGTCAAAATCGAATACCGCATGCCCGGTTTCCCCGCAGACATTTATGGTTTCAGCCTGGATGACCGGATTTACTGGTCAGCCATCGATATCGACTACCTGCTCACCGATGCACGAATTGATTACTTCGATGAATTCACGCTCGATGATGGTTCGCCCATGCATAATGACCGTGAGCTCAGCCATATGAAGGACGTGAAAAACCTGCTTGATACGGTCTGGAAGGTGTGGGCTTTAGGGATATTCTTGTTGCTCACCCTCGTCGCGGTGCTTTGGTGGATGGATGACCGAGCTATCGCTCTTCGAGCAGTGATTGCCGGATCAAAACTGACGGTCCTTCTGATGATCTTCCTGGTTATTTTTCTTCTAGCCGCATTTGGTGTTCTGTTCGTCGGATTCCACCGCATCTTTTTTGAGGGCAGTACGTGGCTTTTCCCACTCTCCGATACCTTCATCCGTCTCTACCCGGAACGATTCTGGCGAGACATATTTGCGCTCCTCGCTGCCGTCACTGTGCTTCTCTCGTGGTTGATTGGCGGCATCGCCCGTTGGAGTTTACGGGGAAAGTAAGGAACTACGCTCCGAATTACCGCAGCCTCTTGGTTTGAAGGATGTCATGCTGAACGAAGTGAAGCATCTCGTTCTTTGAATAGGAGGGTTCTTCTTGCCGTGAACGAGATTCTTCGTCGCTCTGCTCCTCAGAATGACATTAAGTGAGACCCTTTCATTCTGAGTGCATCGAAGCATCTAGCTCTCTAGAATGGATAAGTAAGGACTATCCTTGAAGCAATATTTTGTCTACATCATGACAAACCGATCAGGGACACTATACACGGGTGTAATGAACAATCTTCAGAGGCGAGTAAATGAACATCGGAGTGGCTCGGTTCCAGGATTTACAAGCAAATACAGAATCATTCATCTGGTTTTTTACCAGACCACTAATAATGTGAAGGAAGCGATCGAACGAGAGAAGCAGATAAAAGGATGGATTCGTAAAAGGAAGATTGAATTGATTGAATCGGTGAACCCCGAGTGGGAAGACCTGGCTGAGGATTGGGATTTGGAATAAAGGACACATATTCCTCGAGAGTTTCACCTATATGTCATGCTGAACGAAGTGAAGCATCTCGTTCTTTGAATAGGAGGGTTCTTCTTGCTGTGAACGAGATTCTCTCGTCGCGGAGTTTATCCTGAACAACACCCAAGGGCTCCTCGAAATGACAGTTCAGGAACCCGTCAAGCTTGTCAGGACGCTATGCTCCGAATTTCCGTAACCTCTTGGCATGCGCCATCAGCTGGGGCATGATGTCCGTGGCGGGGAATGTCCCCAAACCTCCCAATTGGCATGATCGCTCACCAAAGGTATCCTGCGAGTCCATTAGAACTGTGTCCGGTGCCCATAACAGGAACGGGACCGGATGCCAGGAGTGGGTCTTGAGTTTGGCCGGGGTGGAATGATCACCAGTCACTGCAAGCACATCGGGCTTTAGGTTAAGCAGCGTTGGTAGAGCTTTATCTACATCTTCAATCACTTTGGCTTTCTTCTGGATGTCCCCATCTTCCCCGCTGGAATCAGTCTTCTTGATATGGATAAAGAAGAAGTCAAACGCATCCCAGTGACTCACTGCGGTCTCAAATTCCTGTTCGGGTGAGTCGCCGTCAAAGGAGATCACATCCATGCCTACCAGGCGGGAGACGCCTCGGTACATGGGATAGACGGCGATACAGGCTGAGCGGAGGCCGTAGATTTCGGTGAACTGCGGCAAACGAGGATCGCTTGAGAAACCGCGCAGTGTTAACCCGTTCGCTTTATCCTCAGCAGATAGCACTTCCCCAGCCCGTTCGATCCAACGATTGAAGTGCTCGGCAGCTTTCTCCGAAGAGGGATTATCAGCAAGAGCAGAAAGCGGTGGGATTCCGGTGGCTTGAGGGTCGGTATCCGCGATTTCGGGGCTTAGTCCCGCGCCGCGCATCGCCACCGCGAAGCGGTATTCGCGCACATGACGTACGTCAAGCGATACTCCCGGGAGTTCGATCTCATCAAGCTTCTGCACCAAGGGTATAGCTTCGTCAGAGGAGATCCGGCCGGCTCTGCGGTCGCTGATATTGCCGCTTGAATCCAGGGTGCAGAAATTGCCCCGCGCGGCGACATCTTCGACGCCAATTTCCATACCAATCCCGGTGGCTTCCAGCACACCCCGCCCGACTTCGTAAGCCAGCGGGTCATATCCGAAGAGCGCTAGATGGGCTGGTCCTGATCCGGGAGTGATGCCAGGTCGGATCGGGACAATTTGGCCTAGGGTTCCCTCCATGGCGAGCCGATCTAAATTAGGAGTCTTCGCTGCTTCCAGTGCTGATTGACCGCCTGGTTCGAACGGTATGCCCCCCAGGCCGTCCATGATAAGCAGGACGATCTTAGACGTGTTCTTTAGCTGTAATTCGCGCAGTAACTCGAAATCTGCCATGAGTCTCACCCGCTGGTGATATGATAAAGCCCCGCGCTGGAGCAGACGGGGCTAAATTCATTCACACTCTGTGATTATTGGATCCGGAGCCTCTCCCCTTCTGTTTCGAAGAGATGCATGTTGTCCATGTTTAGCACAATCTGAGCCTGATCCCCTGTTTTATACTTTGTGCGCGGATCAATGCGCCCGACAAAGTTATCCTCTCCAACGAGAAGGTAGGCGAAAATCTCGTTCCCCATGCGTTCGGTCACATCCACCTTAACCTCAACGGGCGCGGTCTCAATACCGGGAGGTGTGAAGTCGGGATCGTGGACGTCATCGGGGCGGATACCAAATAAAACGTCCTTCCCGGTGTGCGCCTGACACACTTCGGTTTTACTCGCGGGTACGGGCACCTTGAATGATCCTACATCAACTATTAATTCGCCGTTCGCCCGTTCGAGCTTGGCGTTAAAGAAATTCATTGCCGGTGACCCGATGAAACCGGCAACGAAGGCATTGTGCGGGAAGTCATAAAGATTCTGTGGCGATTCGATCTGCTGCAGGATGCCGTCCTTCATCACGGCGATCCGCGTCGCCATGGTCATGGCTTCAACCTGATCGTGCGTGACGTAAATGAAAGTCGTTTCAAGGCGTTTATGCAGGCGGGAAATCTCGGCTCTCATTTGAACGCGCAACTTCGCATCAAGATTCGAAAGCGGTTCATCGAAGAGGAAAACTGCCGGTTCTCGCACGATCGCGCGCCCGACAGCAACGCGCTGTCGCTGCCCACCGGAAAGCTGACGAGGTTTGCGGTCCAAGAGATGACCGATGTCGAGAATATCAGCGGCATTTTGAACTCGTCGCTTGATATCATCCTTGGGGGTTTTACGCAGCTTTAAACCGAAGGCCATGTTGTCGTAAACAGACATGTGTGGGTAGAGCGCATAGGATTGGAAAACCATGGCAATATCGCGATCTTTCGGTGCAACGTCATTGACGATTCGATCGCCAATCAGGATTTCCCCTTCAGTGATCTCCTCCAACCCAGCTAGCAACCGAAGGGCCGTGGTTTTCCCGCAGCCAGACGGCCCAACGAGCACGAGGAATTCCTTATCCTCAACTAGAATATCCATAGTGTTAACAGCAATGACATCTCCGAAATGCTTACTTACTTTATCGTACGTAACACTGGCCATGGGCCGTCCTCCTTTTGTAAGGTATCGTGGCGTTATTATACTCAAAATATTTCATTGGAAAACTTGCCAACTTCCCGTGTTCGTTGACGCTCCTACCTCCCTCTGGTATAGTCGAAGTCGTGCAATCAAAGACGAACGAAACGAGTTCAAACGGTAATTCCAGGCATGGGTGGCGGCTTCTCGCTCGCTGGCTGGAGCCAGGATTAGGCGTTAAACGTTGGCTGCCATTGATGGTTTTAGGCACTGCTCTAATAGGGCTGGGACTCGCCGTTATCCTTCTAGATTTATATTGGGCAAACCCGAATTCCCCTTTGCTTTCGGCAGTAAGCCTTCGTGTGGTCCCCCACAATATTCGGGCGATTCTCCTTGGAGGCGTCGGCACGGGGATATTAGTTTACGCAGTTTTCCGTTTGAACCGAGCGCTGCTCGCGCCCTATGTCCGGCCAGGCAAACCCATCGTTGAGGTGGTGGCAAACCATCGCCGCCTGGGGAGGGGACCGAAGATCGTCGCCATCGGCGGTGGCACAGGACTCTCAACGCTTCTACGTGGCTTGAAAGTGCACACCGCGAATCTCACCGCAATTGTGTCTGTTGCCGATGATGGAGGTTCGTCCGGTCGTCTCCGCAGGTCGTTAAATCTCCCCCCGCCGGGCGATATACGAGCCTGCTTGGCAGCTTTGTCAGCAGATGAGGGTTTGCTTACACACCTCTTTCAGTATCGATTCCGCGAGGGGGAGGAACTCGATGGGCACTCCTTCGGAAATTTATTTATCGCTGCGCTTTCCGGGGTTACTGGGAGCTTCCAGGAAGGGGTCTTAGATGCTGGCCGGGTTCTGGGAATTCGCGGCCAGGTTCTTCCTTCAACAGCGCAGGATATTGTCCTGGTTGCCGACAAAGAGATGGCACCAACGGGAAAAGCTGTACGTGTTGAAGGGGAGAGCCGCATCACCGAGGGGACAGGTCGCATCCGTAGAGTTCAGATTGAGCCGAGCGACCCCCTTGCATACCCGCTCGCGCTGCAAGCGATTCTAAGTGCGGATATGATCGTGATTGGACCGGGGAGCCTTTTCACAAGTGTGCTTCCCAACTTGCTCATACCGGAGATTAAAAGTGCAATTCAGGCTAGCAAGGCTTTCAAGGTCTTCGTCTGTAATGTAGCCACACAATTGGGGGAGACGGACCATCTGGATTGCTGTGACCACCTCGCGGCGATCGAAGCGCATATTGGATCGACTCTCATTGATCTTGTGATCGTGAATAACAATCTGGACATCCATCTTCCAGACGGAATCGAAGCGGTTGATCCAACACTGGATGGATCCTGTCCTGTGCCGCAATATGCAGCTGATCTGATCGATCCATCTAATCCCACACGTCATGATGAACGTGTATTGGCGGAAATACTGATTGCCTTACTGGAAGAGAGAACCGGACCGTTAGAGCTCTTGCCAGTCGATGGGAATGGCGTTAACGGTTATTTGTAAAAAAATTTTACCTAAAGAGGAGTAATAACATGGCAACTCGGATTGGAATTAATGGGTTTGGCCGCATTGGCCGCCAAGTTGTAAAAATCATGAAGGATAAATACGGCGAAGAATTTGACATCGTCGCTTTTAACGACCTCGGCGATCTGCCGACGATGGCGCACCTTTTTATGTACGACACGAACTACGGGAAGTATGATGGCACTGTTGAAGTTAAAGACGACGGGCTCGTTATCAACGGTGACTTCATCAAAGCACTCTCCATCCCAGACCCCTCACAGCTTCCATGGAAAGACCTCGAGGTAGATATTGTGGTTGAGGGCACGGGGTTCTTCCGAAGTCGCCCCGATGCTAGCAAGCACCTCAATGCGGGTGCGAAGAAGGTGATTATCACCGCGCCAGCGAAAGATCCTGATTTGACCGTTGTCCTGGGTGTGAATGACCAATCCTACGAACCAGAGAAACACAACATCATTTCGAATGCCTCCTGCACGACCAACTGCCTTGCCCCGGCAGCGAAAGTCGCTCAGGATAACTTTGGGATCGTACGCGGAATCATGACCACAATACATGCGTATACGAATGATCAGCGTATTCTCGACCTGCCGCACAAGGACCTGCGACGGGCACGAGCTGCGGCTCTGAATATCATCCCTACGACGACTGGAGCTGCCAAGGCTGTTTCGCTTGTAATCCCTGAACTCGAGGGGAAGTTCGACGGCTTTGCGATGCGAGTTCCTACACCGACGGTCTCGGTTGTGGATCTCACACTTACCCTCGAAAAAGAAACCACGACTGAGGCTTTCCAGAATGCTTTCAGGAAAGCAGCCGAAGGTTCAATGAAGGGCATCCTGGGTTTCTCAGAGATCCCCCTCGTTAGCATGGATTACAAGATGGACCCACGCTCGAGCATCGTGGACGCGCAATTCACCTTCGTAATGGATGGCGTCATGGCGAAAGTCCTTGCATGGTATGACAACGAATGGGGTTATTCCGTCCGAACGGCGGATTTGGCGGCACTAATAGCGAAATCACTATAATCCGTGATTTACTGAGGGCTGCGCTTCCGTCTGGGGGCGCAGTTATTTTGTGATTAACGATGTTCAATAAAAAAACCATTCGAGATCTGGAGTTCGCGGATCAAAAAGTACTGGTCCGGGTTGATTTCAACGTCCCGCTGCAAGATGACGGGATCGCTGACGATACACGTATACGCGCCGCTTTGCCAACCATCCAATATCTTATCAACCAGGGCGCGAGGATCATTCTCTGCTCCCACCTTGGTCGACCGAAGGGGCAGGTCGTTGAATCCCTATCCCTGCGTCCAGTAGCTGCCCACCTATCGAACCTCCTCGGCAAGCCAGTCGCCTTCTCTCCGGACTGTGTGGGAGAGGCGGCGAAAACCGCGGCTTCGCAGCTCAAGAATGGCGAGGTGCTTCTCCTTGAAAACACGCGATTTCACCCGCAGGAGAAGGCGAACGATGATGGGTTCGCGATCGAACTGGCTTCATTAGCTGACCTTTACGTGAATGATGCCTTCGGTTCAGCGCACCGCGCTCACGCCTCAACTGTGGGCGTGGCCCATAAGCTGCCCGCAGTAGCCGGGTTCCTGATGCAAAAGGAGCTGCAATATCTCGGTGAAGCTCTGGCAGAACCCGAGCACCCGTTTGTTGCCATCCTGGGCGGAGCGAAGATCTCGGATAAGATCGGCGTGGTTGACCGCCTTCTTCAAATGGCGGACCGCATGCTGATCGGAGGCGGGATGGCGAATACATTTCTCGCTGCACAAGGTTTCGACATGGCCGAATCCTTGGTGGAGGAAGATGCGGTTACGACCGCTGCAGAGATATTAAAACGGGCGGGTGATTGTCTGCTCCTGCCTGTAGATCTGGTTGTAGCAGATGAATTCGACGAGAAAGCAGAGCATAAAACCGTTGCTATCGGGTCTATTCCCGAGGGGTGGCGGGCGATGGATATTGGCCCTGAGACTGTTCGCGTCTTCTGTGCTGAGCTCGAGGATGCACGATTGGTCGTCTGGAACGGTCCAATGGGGGTGTTTGAATTCGAACCGTTTGCCGTGGGGACACAGGCATTGGCGGCCGCTGTCGCTGAATGTGCGGGTACAACGATTGTCGGCGGGGGCGATTCTGCTGCGGCAATCCGCCAGGCTGGATTGACAGACAGGATAAGTCATGTATCGACGGGTGGCGGGGCTTCGCTCGAGTTCTTGGAGGGGAAGACTTTACCCGGTGTGGACGCCTTGCTTGATAAGGAAGTCTAAAGCCGGAATTTGCGTGTGATTGTACAGCCACCTGGGCGTCGAGTAGCCCAGGTGGCTGATTTTTCATCTGAGAAATACTGGGTTCTGGTCTCAAGTACCCAATGGGGGCACTTCACAGTTTACTTACATTTCACATGAATTTATTGTCCGCTTACTTGCGCTCGTCTATAATGATTCAATGTTTGGTAAGGAGGCCGGATGAGTTTCACCATCGGTGAGAATGTTGGGCCGTATCGAATCATCGAACAGTTAGGGCAGGGAGGGATGGCCACGGTATTTAAGGCCTACCATGCTGCTTTGGACCGCTACGTTGCGATTAAAGTCCTTCACCCCGCGTTTAAAGAAGAACCTAATTTTCTTTCACGATTTCAGCGTGAAGCGCGGGTAGTTGCGCGCTTAGAACACCCGAATATTGTCCCAATCTACGATTATGCGGAACATAAGGGTCAGCCGTATCTCGTTATGAAATTCATCGAGGGCCAGACTCTCAAGGCGCACATGAATGAGAAACCTCTAACGAAGGAGGAAGCAGTTCAAATTGTCGATGATGTGGGCGGTGCCCTGGCCTATGCTCATAAACAAGGCGTACTGCACCGAGATGTTAAACCCTCAAACGTCCTATTAAGCCCCGATGGCTCGATTTATCTCGCTGATTTTGGCCTGGCGAGGATGGCGCAGGCCGGGGCGTCGACACTTTCGAAAGATGTCATGCTGGGCACTCCACAGTACATCTCTCCAGAACAGGGGCAAGGGGTGCGCGATCTGGACCAAGGAACTGACATCTATTCCTTCGGTGTACTTCTCTATGAAATGGTCGTCGGCCGGGTTCCTTTCAATGCTGACACACCCTTCTCTATCATCCATGACCATATTTACACGCCCTTACCGCTTCCTTCCGCGGTGAACCCGAATGTACCAGAAGTGGTGGAGAGAGTGCTCCTCAAATCGCTGGCGAAGGATCGAAAGGATCGCTTTGAGACGGTGGAGCAGCAGGTTATCGCTTTCCGCACAGCGGTCCTGGATGGTGAGGGGGCATTTCTTGAAACGATCGCTTTACAACCGGTTGCTGAGGATGGATCAGAGAGAGAGACCAGCACGCCCATCATCCCCGTTGACATAATCGATGGAGATGAGGATGCAGTGGACCCAGAAACACCCCCACGCAAGCGATGGCCATGGGTCGTGGCTGGACTGCTTATCAGCGTTGGGTGTTTGATAGCATTCTTGGGCACTCTTAGTGGTGAGAATGAGGCACCGGAACTGGATCGCCCAACTCCGCCTGTCGAAATGATTGAGGAAGACCTCCCGGGTGAAACAGAGCTATTGAGTCCAGAGGCTCTATTCCGTCATGCAGAGTCGCTTGTAGAGAACGGGCGAGAAATTCTCGCCGCCCAGGAATTTCTCAAGGCGGGCAATCTCTTCATGGAAGAAGAGGATTACCTTCGAGCTGTAGACAGCTACCTGCGGGCGGTTGAGGTTCATGCTCCTACCGTGGAGCGCAGCAGGCTTGTTGAAGGACAATTCACACAAGCCATCTTCCTTGGCTCTGCCGATGAACATGTTTGGCCATTGATAGAAAAGATCGAACAGTTTAATGCAGATTGGCCAGTGGTTGCGATCGCCCGAGCGCGCCAGAGTCTATTCGTAGGTGCGTTTGATGAAGCTCGGGAAATAATAGATGCAGTTTTGGAAGAGGAGCCTGGAAATCCGCTAGCGCTGGCTGTACTTGCTGAATACCACATCATGCTCGACGAATTTGGTGCTGCGGACCGCATCATAGCAAAAGTATTCGAGCGGTCGGATGAGCTACCACAGTGGCTTGCTGAACATTTTCATGGGCTAGCGACAATGCTTCCCGAATAGCCTCTGGAGGAATAAAATTCACTCACCCGTTGATTGAGGGTGAGTGTAGGAAATAATTAGCCATCGACGAGCCTTTCAAACTCGTCGATGATTTGTTTCTGAAACTGCCACCTATTTGCGGGTCGGATGTGCCCCTTTTAACCCTTCAACAAAGGGCATGCAAGACCTTTGTGCTCCAGAGCACTCAAGCGGTGCCGAATTGCCGATCACCCGCGTCCCCTAAACCAGGGAGGATATATCCATGCTCATTCAACTCGCGATCGATGGCTGCGAGATGAATGTGGACATCGGGATGTTTATTGTGGAGCGATGATATACCCTCGGGCGAAGCGATCACGCCGATGAACTTGATCTTCTCTACGCCCCATTCTTTCAGGATGTCAACAGTCGCAATAGCAGACCCACCGGTTGCGAGCATGGGATCGAGAATTAGACATACTGAAACCGTCGGTTCGATCGGGAGCTTGTTGTAATACTCTACAGGTTTGAGTGTCTCCTCGTCTCGGAACAAACCGATATGCCATACCTCGGCTGAGGGCATAAGTTCCCAGACTCCCTCAGTCATACCTAACCCTGCCCTTAGGATCGGGACCAGGCCGATTTTATGCTGCAGAGATCTCCCTTCGATACTCTCGAGAGGGGTCTCGATTTGCATTGGTGTTGTGAGCAAGTCGCTGGTTGCTTCATAAGTGAGAAGAGCACCGATCTCTCGGACCAGTTCGCGGAATTTCTTCGGCTCTGTCCTTCGATCACGCAGTTTGGTTAACTTATGCAGGACGAGAGGGTGCTTTGATGGGAACACATTTTTCATTTGACTACCTCGAATCTTTCAAAGTATTTACCGCTCTTGATAACGAAGTGTGAGTATAGTTAGATCATCTGATAGATCGGGTTGACCGCGGAACCGGATCACTCGTTTTACGATCGCATCAACAACATGATTTGCCTCCCAATCGTCGAGACCCAACACGAGATTTCTTAGTCGCGAGAGACCGAACATCCCCCGTTCACCGCCGTATGCCTCCGTCACACCGTCAGTGTAAAGAACGAGCAATTGTCCCGGCTTCATTTCGACGACTGAAGATGAATATTTTGCATTAGCTTCCACACCGAGGACGATCCCATGGTCGCGGATGAGGCTTCCGGCCGATTCTGGTGTAAAAAGGAGAGGTGGATTATGCCCGGCGTTTGCGTAGACCAATCGACCCAGCTCTGGTTCCCAAATGGTGTAGAAAGCGCTCACGAAGAGGTCGGCATTTGTCTCGGAAATCAGAAGATTATTGACCTTTTCGAGCGTACGGGCGGGGTCAATTTGTTCATCGGCGATTGTGTGGATCAGCGTTTTGCTCAGAGCCATGTAGAGAGCAGCAGGAATTCCCTTATCGGCGACGTCGGCGATCACAATACCCCACCGTGGACCATTATCGCCATCCGGCAATGGAATGACGTCGAAGAAATCACCACCAACTTCATGCGCAGACTGCCAGTCAACTCCGATCTCCCAGCCATCCACGTCCGGCAATTCCTTCGGCATGAAGCTGATCTGTATGCTCTTAGCCATTGCCAATTCTCGTTCCAGTGATTGCTGGTGTGCGGCTTCATCAATCAAGCGCGTGTTTTCAAGGCGTAGGGAGAGTTGGTGGCCGATGCCTGCTAGCAGTGCCGGAAGTTTGCCTGAGAATTCCTGCCCCTTGAGTAAGAGTAATCCGAGGAGTTCCTGTTCGGCGCTCAAGACGAGGCAAGAAGCCTCATCCGTTCCGAGGGGTTCCGCCAGAGTTGGCGGGAGAGTGATCTGGAAAGGTTCATTACTCTCGCGATAGGGTTGTGAAATCCCCAAGTCCGAGGCGTGGATATGCAGATCATGAAGCTTGTAGATGTCCGAACGTCGTAATCCAGCAATGGGGCCAATGTACATATCGCCTTGAGAGTCATACGGAAGGAGTAGAATCGTCCAATCCGTACCGGTGAGCAATGTTGAGAGCTGCAAAACAGCCTGTAAAGCTGACATTGTTTCACCTGGCTGCGCTGCGTGGCGGGCGACTTCGAGTAACACAGTGGTAATCCAGGCCTCTTCTTGATGCTGGTTGTAATTCCGGGCTTCGAGGATGGCGAAAGCTACTTGGGTTGTGATCATCTCGATTACGGTGTTGTGGTCAATCGGGAGTCGCCTTGAATCGACACACTGAATGTGAAGTACTCCAAACATTCGGTTGACAACCTTCATAGGGAAAGCATATTCATATGCCGAAGGCATAGATGTTTCTTCAGTCTGAGCGTCTGTATTGGCTGTGTTTAGCGGTTCTCCTGATTCTGCAACTTTCTCAAGCAGCAAGGATTTCGGTTCGTTTTCATCCGCTTGACCCTCTTCGTCCTGTGATGATGCCCTTAAAAGCAACTCTCCATCTATGATTTCATGAATCTCTACTTTTTCGTACCCAAGTATCCGCGTGAGCAATGTCGTGATCCTCGCCAAGCGCAGGGCGATTGGATCGAGTGAGATCAACATTCTTGACATCTCACGGATGAGCAGCATCTGGATTGAGAGCGTTTCTGTTTCTGATTGTAGAAGTAGATTCGTCAGAAGCGGGGCTAGTTGATTGGCTATTATGAGCAATAGATTTAGGTCATGCTCTGTGAAGGCATGGCTCCGCCGGCTTTGGATCGTGAGCGCACCAATAACAAGGTCGCCTGAGCTGAGAGGGATGAAGAGGCCTGAAACGGGAGGATCGGGAGCGTCATAGCTGGGGAGGGTAGGAAGGCTATTTGCTTCAGATTGAAAGTCTTTGACCAGAAGCGATTGACCCGTCCGGCGGATCCACCCAATCAGACCCTCTTGATCCGGCGCGATGTGGAAACTGAGATTCTCCTGGCGGTTGCCATCCTTCACCCAAATCAATGTCCGGTAGTGATCATCCTCGAAGATGCCTAATTGAAAGAAATCAGTTTCCATCAACCTGGCGATCTCGAGAAAAGCGACCTCAGCGAGTTCTTGGGAGTCGAATGCCGCTGAAGAGATCGAATGTCCGACTTCAGCTAACGTCTTGAGTTCTCGCGCTGGATCAGGGTCAATCGCCATATTCGGCATGCTCCGTTAAAAGAGACGTATCGAGTTCAGAAGAATTGTAGTCCGTATCGTAGCATAGAAAACCCATCCCCTCATTTTGGGTTGGGTTTTGTTCCTGAAGGATGCCTTCAGGGTGGGTTTCCGGCAATATATCTCCGGAACCGGAAGCTCGCGCCCGCTTAGGCAGATGGTTTGCGAGACCTTCGCATACGTAATTGGTTGCGTCCCTCCCGACGGTGATATTCCATCTCATCCATTACTTTGTGCATGATGACAAGTCCCAAACCGCCAATAGGTGGATCATCCATCGACGGGTCAGGTTTAATGGGAGAATTTGCAGGATCGAACGGTGGAGCATCATCCCATAACTCAATTGTGATGTTGTCTGGTTCAGTTTGGACTGAGACTTCGATCTCTCCGGTCGAATCATCGCCATAGCCATGCAGAATGATGTTCTCGCAAGCTTCACTGACAGCCAGCTCGCATGCGTAGCTTTCCATTTCGTCAAAGCCTGCATCCTGGGCCGCCTCTTGAATGAAGCGACCTACGCGTTCTATCTGATCAAGGTGACCATCGATCTTCATATGTTTCTTCACCATGATCCGTTAGAATGCGGCAATTGCCGACTCGCGATCTGGAAATTGTTCAAAGAGGACTTCCAAGCCAGCGATTTCAAGTGTTTCTGTTACCTGCTGGCTGGGGTTGGCGATTACAACCCTTCCCCCGGCGTTTTTAACAGTCTTCCTCGCATTTACCAGGACACGCAGCCCCGCGGAGGAGATAAATTCAACACCGGAGAAATCGAGGGCGATATTGACCTTCCCCTGCTCAAGTTCCGCCTGTAAAGCATTCTCGAATTCACTATATGTCACAGAATCTATGCGACCTGTAACTGTCACTACAGTAACGCGTTTATATCCTTGTACGTTAATTTCCATGATCGTCTCCTTTTATCAGGAACTGCGATTGACAACGTATCGGGCGAGTTCGTAAAGCGCATCACGCTCCGGCTTATCCGGCATTAATTCCAACTGAGCCTCACCGGTTTTCGCGAATTCATCCGCTTGTTGAAGAGCACGGTTTATTGCAGAAGAACTACGAATATCCTCGATAATTTGTTCAAGTTCGTTTTCTTTGACTTGCTTCTTCTGCAGCCTTTCGATAAGCATTTTACCGTTGGATTGATCTTCAAGGAAATAAAGAGTCGGGAGCGTAATTAATCCCTGGTGCAAATCGCTGGCTATAGGTTTTCCGATTTTGCTTTGCTCACCCGTGAAATCCAGCACGTCATCGACAATTTGGAATGCGAGACCAATGTAATATCCATACAACTTCATCGCTTCTACGGTTTCCTCGCTCGCACCACCGAGAACTGCAGCACCCTCTGTCGTCACTTCGAATAGGGAAGCTGTCTTTGCGTAGGTCCGGTCCAGGTACGATTGGTGGGTCGTGACGAATTCCTGGTTGAATAATTGCGTGATCTCGCCACCTACAATTATCATCAACCCGCGAGCAAAGGAGTCCATCAGGACAAGAGAATCGGTAGCTGCAGCAAGGCGTGCTGCCCGGGCGAAGATATAATCCCCGGCAAGGACGGTAGCGCCCTGGGTCCATTGGGCATTCAGGGTTGGCATACCTCGTCTGAGCAAGGAGCCATCGATAAGATCGTCATGCACAAGTGTTGCCGTATGAAGCATTTCAATGGCAGCAGCGTGCGCCGTAATCCGGTCGATGTCAGCGTCGAGCATCATGCCGATGAGAATTGCAGCAATCGGACGGATGCGCTTGCCACCCGAGGAGAGCAGGTGATCAATTGCCTTGTCCAGGTTGGCGTGATGATGCCCCGCGCTCTGGCGCATGAGGAGCTCAACTTCCTCAAGATAAGGACGGGTTAGATCAATGAATGTTGCGGTTTGTGATGTCATATGACCACTGGAATAGTTTATTGGCATTTTTTGTTGTTGCCCGTATTGTGCTGTACTCGTCATCGCGGATGTCATTCACCTTCTGGGCGATCCATTCGAGATGCGCTGGTTCATTCCTTCTTCCTCGGTGTGGTTCCGGTGTCAGATAGGGAGAATCAGTCTCAATAACCAGCCGGTCAGAAGGTAACTGTGAGACGACGTCGCGAAGCGTCTCGGCTTTCGGATATGTTATCGGTCCTGCAATCCCAATGTAAAAACCCTGCTCAATCGCTTTTACCGCAGAATCCAGATCTGCAGAGAAGGCATGCAGCACGCCCGCCCGGGCCGAAAGGGTGGGGGGTAGATTTTGGACCCAGGTGTTCAAGTGTTCCAGTATATCTCCTATCGCTTCACGATTATGGATCAGAACAGGATAATTCAATGCGCTCGCGATCTCGAGCTGGTCAGCGAAGGCGAGCCTCTGCTTCTCTGGCGGTGAAAGGTTACGATAGTAGTCCAGCCCGATTTCGCCAATGGCAACGACTTTCGGTGATTGTGCGAGACTGGCAACTTCATCGGCAAGGGCTGGCGACCATTCACTCACGTAATGAGGATGGATACCTACAGCAGCAAAGACATCATCGTGTTTTTTCGCAAGCTCGATCGCGATCTGGCTTGTCTGGAGATCAACCCCTGGAATGAGTATCCTCTCTACTCCCGCCGACCTTGCCCTATCCAGAACTTCCTCCCGGTCGGCATCATACGCCGGCAGGTTCAAGTGGCAATGGGTATCCACCAATGTGGTTGGATGTTCGTTCATTTAACTCCGACCAACTTGAGACCATCTTCGAGCAGAGGCTTAACGCGATCAGCCTGAGTGGTTTCACAGTATACGCGAACGATGGGTTCTGTCCCAGAAAAACGGACCAGGAGCCAGCCGCCATCCTCAAGCGAGAATTTATAACCATCCACCTTTAGGATGTCTGTCACCTTCAAGCCGCCAACTTCTTTCGGTTGGGCATTGGAGATATTCTCTTTATATTCCGCCCGTTTCTCGGGGAACAGCGGTGTGTCGATCCGATCGTAGTAGTGAGGGCCAACTTTCTCGAAAAGCAGTTCGACCAGTTGGCTTGGTTTTCGATCGAGACGAACCATCATGTCCAATAGATACAGTCCAGCCAGTATGCCATCCCGCTCGGGGACATGACCGCGGAAGGCGTAACCGCCGGATTCCTCGCCGCCGACCAATGCATCAACTTCGAGCATCTTCGGCGCAACGTATTTGAAACCAACGCCAGTTTGGAAAACCGGAACATCATAGATCTCTCCGAGCTTCTCGAGCATCGAAGTAGTCGATAGTGTCTTGACGATCGGACCGCGTTCCCCTTTGGCTTCTAGGAGGTAGTACGCGAGAAGCCCAAATACACGCAGCTGGTTGACGAATTTCCCATGCTCGTCACCTATCCCAATCCGATCGGCGTCGCCATCAGTAATGAGGAGCACATCGGCATTTTCTTCAACGGATCGCTGCAAGCCCACATCGATATTGGGTGGGATTGGCTCCGGACGTGTCATCTCGGGGAATATCGGATTGCGCGTATTGTGTATCTCAATCACCTTAGTGGAGCCGCCAGACAGGAGTTTCGAAAACCATCCAGCGCCATTTCCCCACATCGCATCAACCAGGATTGTTAAACCTGCGTCTCGAAGCGTGTCAAAATCTACCAACTTCTCCAGCTGGGCGATGTACGCTGGGCTGGCATCGAAACGCTCAACTGCACCAGAAGCAAGCGCCTCGCGGATATTCACGAGCGGGATTTTCTGATCGTCATCGGGAATCCCGGCTTCGATGATTCCCAGGCCTTCAGGGTCGATCGCTCCGCCATGTTGATCTCTTACTTTAAAGCCATTATCGGACGATGGGTTATGGGATGCGGTGATATTTATCGCTCCGGCGGCACCCTGATGGACCGCGGAGTAGGAGATGGTTGGTGTGGGGGTGGGACCATCCGTGAGAAGCACATGGAAACCGTGGCCGGCCATTACCTCTGCCGCAGATTCCGCAAAAGCTTGGGATGCAAAACGTTTGTCGTAACCGATGACAACTGGTTTTTCCGATCCTTCAACCTCAAGAAGGTACTTAGCAAAACCATGAGTGCACCGGCGGACAGCTTCAAAAGTATAATTTTCAGCTATGCGTCCTCTCCAGCCGTCTGTACCGAATTTGATCGGATTCCGTGTCATACTGCCTCCCCGGAAATCGGAGTTAGCTTGCCATCAAGTGTACGCTTACGAGAAGCAGGCCAGGCGAACCTCTTGACCTGGCCTCGCGAAAGAATAAGGCGCTTGCACCCATTGTGATATGAGTTCAAAGGTCGGTATCGATACACTCAGTTGCCCAAAAGATACTGATGTACCTCACCCGAAAGATTATACCGTGAAAGAAAGCATGGGACTAGAGAAGGTTGTCAAAGAGTGGTGTTCGTGATAGACTTTTCCCCGTTGCGACGCCTGTACTCAGGCGTGCTTTCC
>JAUWDI010000040.1 GCA_030608865.1 Anaerolineales bacterium
TGTTTGTAAGGTGCTCGAGCTAACGTACCAACACCGCCTGGTCATAGCCGCGCAGTTTAAGCTCAGCCTCGATTGAGCGATACAAATCTCGAACGACGCCAACCACGATCAGCAAACCAGAAGACGAAACCAGCAACAACCCCGTATTCGAATCTCCCATGGGCCAGATCAGCCCCACCAAAAACGGCATAATTGCCACAATACCAAGGAAGAACGCGCCCACAAACGTGATCCGCCGCATCACGCGCGTCAGATAGCGCTGCGTGGCGGCACCTTTCGTCACACCCGGGATCTGCGCACCGGATCGTTTCAGATTCTCGCCGTAATTCTGCTGCGAGAAGAGGACATCGGTGTAGAAGAAGGTAAAAGCCACAACCATCAGGAAGTATAGAATCCAGTAGATATCGCTGAAACCACCAAAGGTATTCTGAAGGAAAACAGCAATGTTCTGAATAATCTCATTCTCTGAGCCGATGAAAAACTGCGCCAAAACTGCAGGGAAAGTCAGGATCGATTGTGCAAAGATGATCGGGATCATGCCGGCCATGTTAACCATCAATGGCAACGTTCCTTTAACAGGCATCGACATGCGATTTCCCACACGCCGTCCCGGGTACATTACAGGCACATTCCTACGCCCCTCCTGCACATACACAATGACAAAGATCGTCGTTAATGTTAGGAACACCAGGAAGATCGCCATCGGGATGACTTGCTGAAAATCGCCCGATAGCAGTTGAGCGACGTTGCTCGGGATTCGGGTGACGATTCCAGAGAAAATGATCAACGAAAGTCCCTGATTCTTGATCCCATACTCAGAGATGAGCTCTCCAAGCCAGATGGCGAACATCGTGCCCGCCGTCATCGTCAAGATGGTTGTGAGTGTGGCCATGTTTAATCCCAAAGGAGTATTGAGGATGCTCCCTCCCTGGCCAGTGGCGTACTGCTCGAAAAGCCGGATCTGACCTACAGCCTGCAGGGCCGCCATTGGCACCGCCAAATAGTATGTCCACTTTTCCTGCCATTTGCGCGCTTCTCGGGGGTCCTCTTCCATACGCCGCTGAAGCGCGGGGATGATGGGCACCAGAAGTTGCAGGATAATCTGCGCGGTGATATAGGGGTAGACACCCATGGCTAGAACCGAAAAGTTCGATACAGTTCCACCGGAAAGCAAGTCTAATAGGCCGAATAACGTCTGTCCTTGCCCAGAACCAGCCATCACACCTTCAATGGCTAAGCGGTTAATTCCCGGAACGGGAACGTGTGCCACAAATCGGTAGAGGATCAGCAGCCCTATCGAAATCAGGATTCGATTACGAATATCCGATGATATGAATAGAAAGCGCCACGCAGAGCGTCGCATCCATTACTCCTTTTGGACCACTGATTTCATACCTCTAGCAGCTCGACCGTCCCACCCGCAGCTTCGATCTTTTTCTTTGCCCCTTGAGTGATTCGATGCACACGGATCTTCAACGGCACTTTGATCTCTCCGCGGCCTAATAAAACCACTGGCTTTCGCGCATCTCGCAGGATGCCAGCTTCGACAAGGCTATCCGGGGTAACTTCGGCGTCGGCTTTCAACTCCGAAAGATTATCGAGATTCACCTCGTGCCAAACGATGCGGTTGATATTGGTAAACCCTCTTTTGAATGGGAGACTGCGGTAGAAAGGCAGATTCCCACCCTGGTGATACAACTTCCCGCCGGAACCGGAGCGTGCGCCATACCCCTTTACGCCGCGTCCCGCTGTTTTCCCTTGTCCAGCCGATATTCCCCGGCCGACCCGCTTGCGGCGCTTTGTAGCACCGTGGCGTGGTTGAAGATCGTGTAGTTTCATCGGTTGTTACTCCTCAACCTGTACCAGGTGTTGGATTTTCGTGATCATGCCGCGCACTGCTGGGTTGTCATTGTGCTCAACAGTTTGACGCAGCCGGCGCAATCCGAGGGCGCGAACGGTTCGCTTTTGTCGCTCAGAATACCCAATCGGGCTCTTCACCAATGTAATGCGCAAGGCTTTTCCCTTGCTTGCTCGTTTAGCCATCGCGCTCTCGCTCCCAGAAGGGCATTAATTTTTCCCGATCCATACCCCGCTTTGCGGTCTCCTCCTCGATCCATTTTAGATCTTGGAGCCCTTTAATCGTCGCTCGAGCGACATTTAAGACATTCGCGCTGCCAAGAGACTTCGTAAGGATGTTCTGCACTCCTGCAGCCTGCAATACAGCACGCACCGCACCACCAGCAATCACTCCTGTACCTGGAGACGCGGGCTTTAGCATGACGAGCGCTCCACCGTGTTTCGAGTTAACCTGATGAGGTATCGTTGACCCCACAAGAGAGATCTGGCGCATATTCTTACGTGCTTTCTCGCCTGCTTTACGGATGGCGTCCGGAACACCGCGCGCTTTTCCTACACCGAGTCCCACCCGCCCCTTGTTATCACCCACAACAACGGTAACGCGGAATGCAAAACGACGGCCACCCTTAACAACCTTGGCAACTCGGGAGATGTCAATTACTCGCTCGTCGAATTCATCACGATCGTCTTTACGATCCCGAAAGTTTTTTCTCACCGATCGCTCTCCTTATTCCTTAGAATTCAAGACCGGCTTCTCGAGCCGCCTCGGCTAGTGCCTTAATACGACCATGATAGCGGAAACCGCCACGGTCAAAGACAACTTCCTTAATGCCTTCTTTCTTCGCCTTTTTCGCCAGTTCCTGCCCTACTAAAGCGGCCTGTTCTGTTTTGCTCAAACTCTTCACCTTCGACCGAATACCCTGCTCTAAGGTGGAGACCGCTGTAATTGTGTGTCCACGCTCATCATCGATGACTTGTGCGTAGATCTGGTTTAAGCTCCGGAAGACGTTCAAACGCGGACGCCCAGCGGTTCCCGAGACCTTTTTCCGCACCCGACCATGGCGTCGTGTGCGTTTCTTATTTCTGCTTTCTTTCGCCATAATTACGCCATCACCTTACCGGCCTTACCGGCTTTACGACGGACATACTCGCCCTTATAACGGATTCCCTTACCTTTGTAAGGTTCCGGCGGGCGAATTTTGCGGATGTCTGCAGCAACCCGGCCGACCAATTCTTTGTCGATTCCCCTTACAATAATTGTTCGCGCACGCGTGTCTACCTCGAATTCAATGCCTTCAAGAGGCGGGACGCGCACGGGATGGGAGAAACCAACGTGCACGATGAGATCCTTCCCTTCGAGCTCCGGGCGATAACCTACTCCTTCAATCTGAAGGTTTTTTTCAAATCCCTCGCTCACACCCACAACCATATTGTTGATCAGGGAACGAGTAAGGCCATGAAATGCGCGCATCTGGGGCGCGTCCGAAGGTTTCTCGACCGTGATAACCCCATCTTCAAGCTTGATTAACATCTCCGGTCGAAACTCCCTCGTCAACTCACCCTTAGGGCCCTTGACACGGACTTTTGTATTGTTGATCTCTGCTTGTACGCCATCTGGGATGATAATTGGCATACGACCGATTCTCGACACTTCAACCTCCATCCTTCATCATTCGAGGATTGCCTTCGCTCCATATCCACCCCTGAAACTCCTTCTCTCGTTCCTGCCGAGTCCCATGGGGCTGGGGAGAATTTCCTCGAAGAGTGGGCATGATCTGGTACGCTTTTATGCTACCAGACCTCGCATAATACCTCTCCGCCCACGCCAAGTTGACGAGCGCGAACTCCGGTTACTACACCTTTGGGTGTTGTCAGGATTGCGATTCCCAATCCTGATTGCACCCACGGAATCTCGCCCCGCCCGACATAAATACGGCGGCCAGGCTTACTTACTCGTTTCAATCCGGTGATTACCGGTTTTCTATCCCGGCGCTCACCAACATACTTGAGATTGATCCGCAGGGCATCCTGAGGTTTATCCTCAATAGACACCTGTTCGAACCCATCGATAAACCCTTCCTCAACGAGGATTTTAGCTAACGCTACTTTTATCTTAGAGCTCGGGATCGATACGTTCTGATTCCCCGCCATTACGGCGTTACGGATCCGAGTTAAAAAATCAGCAATAGGATCTGAGACACTCATTAAAACCTCTCTCGACCAATTCTTACCAGGATGACTTCACGAGCCCTGGAATCTTACCTTCCAGCGCTTGTTCGCGAAGACAAATACGGCATAGCTGAAAACGGCGGTAATAACCACGCGGCCGACCACAAATGCGGCAGCGATTGCGCACCCGGACCTTATACTTCCTGCGGGTTTCCCGTATCGGCATACATGTCTTAGCCATAAACATCGCCTTTCCCAAATGGCATTCCGAGTAATTGCAGCAGTCGGTGCCCAAGCTCATCATTCGGTGCCGTTGTGACAAACGTGACCTCAAAACCACGAACCTTGTCGATTTTGTCGTATGCGATCTCCGGAAAGATCAATTGCTCACGGATGCCAACTGTGTAGTTACCCCTACCATCAAAACTGTTGGGGGATACGCCGCGAAAGTCACGTGTTCGTGGCATCGCAACGTTGACCAACCGATCGAAGAAGGACCACATACGTTCCCCTCGAAGGGTTACCTTTACGCCGATCGAACTCCCCTCGCGCAGCTTGAAGTTCGCAATGCTCTTGCGCGCCTTGGTTACAACAGGCTGTTGGCCGGTGATGATCGTTATATCGCCGACTGCAGCGTCAAGAGCTTTCGCGTTGTCAATCGCCTCACCGACACCGACATTTACTACAATCTTTTCAAGCTTGGGAACCATCATCGGGTTCTCAAGGTTGAATTCCTTCATCAGCGCCGGGAGAAATTCCTTTTTGAATTGTTCTTTTAGATGATGTGCCATTCCGTTATGGCTCCCTCTTCCTTTTTAGGCGTCGACGACCGCGTCACACTTCTTGCAATACCGTTGAGATTTGCCCTCTACCCGCCTAATTCCGATGCGTGTTGGCTGTTTACACTTCGGGCAGATCAACGATACGTTCGAAATGTGGATCGGCGCTTCGAATTGAATAATTCCAGGGTTCATCGTCCGTCCACCAGCTTGAACCTGCCGCTGATGTTTCTTGCGGATGTTAACACCCTGAACGACTACCCTCGCCTTAGCGGGTAAGATACGGATCACCTCTCCCTGTGTGCCCTTATCTCGACCACTCATAATCTGCACTTGGTCCCCTCGTTTGATTCTTAACGTCTGAGCCACCGCAACAAGCCTCCTATAGGACTTCCGGCGCAAGAGAGACAATCTTCGTGAATCCCTTCTCGCGCAATTCTCTGGCCACTGGACCAAAGATGCGAGTTCCCTTGGGGTTCCTGCCGTCGGTGTCCAGAATTACTACTGCATTGTCATCGAAGCGAATGTAGGAACCATCGTCTCGGCGGTACTCTTTTTTCGTCCTGACAATCACTGCTCGGACAATGTCACTCTTACTCACTGCTCCATGCGGAGTCGCCGTTTTAATCGTTCCAACAATAATATCGCCTACTCGGCCATAGCGTTTTTTTGAGCCGCCGAGGACTCGGATAACGAGCAGTTCCCGGCCGCCTGTATTATCAGCCACTTTGAGACGGCTTTCTTGCTGGATCATGCTTCCGCCTCCACGTCCACTTCATCCTGTGTTTCCACAGCGCTCACACTTGCTTCCAACTCGCTCTGGCGTTGAAGAATCTCCTCCACCACCCAGCGTTTCCGCTTCGAAATTGGGCGGCTCTCGATCATTTTCACCTGGTCCCCAATGTGGCAACCCAGTTCATCATGGGCAAGATAATTTTTATTAGTGCGGAGCACCTTCCCATAAAGTGGATGTCGGGAGCTGCGGTCAATCCGTACGGTCACTGTCTTCTCCGATTTTATCCGTGTGACCACACCAATCAAGCGGCGTCGCGTATTGGTCATTTTTCACTTCCTTCGCTCTCGATTTCAAGCTCTCGTTCATGTAAAATCGTCGCAAGTCTCGCTATCTCCCTGCGGGCGATTTTCAAACGAGTGTGATCTGTCAATTGCCCTGTCGTAAACCGAAAGCGCAGCTTGAAATAATCCTCTCGAGCATCGTCGAGATAGGTTTGAATTTTTTCGGTGGATGCTTTCCGGATTTCTACCGTTTTCATCGCTTAACCCCTCCCAAGTGAATCACGCGTGGTGAACTTGGTTTTAATCGAGAGTTTATGCGTGGCCAAGCGCATCGCTTCCTTGGCTGCTGCTTCGTCCAAACCAGAGAGTTCAAACATAATTCTGCCCGGCTTGACAACTGCTACCCAATGATCAACAGCGCCCTTCCCTTTGCCCATGCGTGTCTCGGCTGCTTTCTGCGTCACCGGTTTATCGGGGAAAATCCGAATCCATACTTTCCCGCGCCGGCGCATATATCGCACCAATGCCCTTCGGGCAGCCTCGATTTGACGCGCAGTCACCCAACCGGGTTCGAGCGCCTGCAAGCCATAATCGCCGAACGTGACTTCCGTCCCGCGGCTTGCTTTCCCTTTCATCCGCCCGCGCATTTGCTTTCTATGTTTAAATCGCTTTGGCATCAACATCGCCACACCTCATCGCTCAGGGAGCGAGATATCTCACTCGCTGACGTACACATCCATCGCTTCCGGTTCTTCTGCTTCCGGTAATATCTCGCCTTTATAAATCCAAACCTTGACCCCAATGCGGCCGTAGCTCGTCCCGGCCTCAACGCGAGCAAAGTCTATGTCCGCTCGCAGCGTTTGCGCTGGAACACGTCCCTCACGCATCCACTCACGGCGAGCCATTTCATTGCCGCCTAGACGGCCCGAGCACATCACCTTAATGCCCTCAGCCCCTTGCCTCATTGTCTGCCCGATTGCCCGCTGCATCGCCCGGCGATGGCTTATGCGTCGCTCGAGCTGGTTAGCGATGTTCTCTGCCACCAGGCGAGCATCGAGATCAGGTTCTTTGATTTCCGAAATATCGAGCTTTACGGTCGTGCCTGTCAATTCCTGAATCATGCGGCGCAGTTCCTTCACGTTCGCACCCTTCCGGCCGATGACAATCCCCGGTCGAGCCGTGTGAACGATGATCTGGACGCTGTTCGGGAAGCGCTCGATTTCAATTTTCGAAATGCCTGCCCGCGGCGTGGCTTTGAATATTACATTACGAATCTCACGATCCTCGTGCAATTGATCTGCATATTTATCTGGCGTTGCAAACCAACGGGAGTCCCAGGTTTTATTGATCTTCAGACGAAAACCTATTGGATGGACTTTGCGCCCCATACTATCTCCTTTCGCTCAAATCCTTACTATTCTCCCCACCACGAGCTGGATGTTTCTCAACGAGATTGCCTCCCGCTCCGTGGTCAGGCTTAGGAACTTCTCAGACCGCCTCAACCTCGCGCTCACGGAGGATGACGCTAATATGTGAAGAACGTCGTAACAAAGGCTTGAACCGTCCGCGTGCGCCGAAGCGCCTCCAACGGCGGGTAGGACCAACATCAGCAAAAATGGTGTGCACAAATAGATCATTTCTGCTAAGACCCATGTTCTCCTCGGCGTTCGCCACCGCGGAGCGAAGCAGCTTGTAGACCGGCTTGGCTGCAGCTTTCTGCTCAAACCGCAATGCACTCATCGCCTCAACGACATCCATGCCGCGCACAAGATCGATGACTAGCCGCACTTTCTGCGGTGATATCGGGACATATCGAACTTTCGCTCGCACATCGACAGGGTCTATCATTCTTCATCCCTCGTGCGAGTGGTTCTATCTCTCCCAACATGTCCTCG
>JAUWDI010000161.1 GCA_030608865.1 Anaerolineales bacterium
TTATGAGGTCGCTCGACAGCGGTTTGAAGCCATCATCAACTTTGACCCCGCTTATCCTGGTGCGGAGGACATGCTCGTTGTCGCACTCGTAAACCTTAATGTGCCGACGACAACACCTACACCCGATGCAACGCCCACCCCGGACCCCTCCCCACCCGAGGATCTAATGGCACAAGCGAAAGCTGCTATTGCAGACGAGGATTGGGATACAGCAATTAACAAACTGCTCTCGCTGCGCGCCAAGGACCCAGAGTACCAACCTGTGAGGGTAGATGGTTTGATGTACATCTCACTTCGAAACAAAGGTATGGAGCTAATCTCCCTGGGGTTTATGGAAGAAGGGCTGTTTAACCTGAGCCTAGCAAAACGATTTGGCCCTCTCGATCGAGATGCAATGTTCCGCATGACACTTG
The DNA here is from genome assembly GCA_030608865.1 of Anaerolineales bacterium. The sequence goes on from JAUWDI010000161.1 coordinate 414, forward strand.
CGCAGCAGTATCTTCTCGCAAACAGCTACATCGGACTTAATTGGATCCGCGCTTCTGAGCTCTTTCTACCTCTCTGCGAACAAGGCGCCACATTGGATTCTTGCAGAAAATACGCCGAAACTGCATGGAAATACGGCGACCTGCTCTGGGAGGAGGGCCTTGAATGCGACGCTTCTGAGCAATACAATGCGGCTCTCAACGCCTGGGAACTCCCTGAATTGGTACCGACAGCTTCAAAAGCCAATGAAGTTTGCGCAACCCAATCTGCGCCTCCACCGGTGCCGACCGCAACCCCAACGCCTACACTGACGCCAACACCCGGTGGCAACGGCGGCGGGAGCTAGCGGGGGCATCTGACCATGCCCTGGCCAACCATCCAAATCGTAAATTAATACCAACAATCACATCAATGATGTGTGATCCAGTGACTTCACTCTCCACGCTGTTATCCTTTATCCACTCCTGAGAAAAGCCACGATCCTCATAATATTAGTGCGGCCAAGTGGTTTTACGCTGCCTCACTCTGCATTACATCCGACTCACTCGCCCTGACATCCTTCGAAATAAGTAGGCATGGGCATACAACTTGCATCAAATCCTTCGTTGACAAACGACTCCGACACGTCGCTAACGCCGTCAGATCTGTTTTCTGGGCATGAGTATTAGCAATTCCCATCGCAACGCCCAGAAATCAGATCGGATCCGAGATTATCCAACGTGCTTGCTGAGGTAGAACTACCACGATGCAGGTGCTGAAAAGAGATCAGAATGGACCTGATTGAATTACTGCTCACTTTAGGGATGGCAACTCTCTATATCGGTTTCGCCTCAGGCATGGGTTTCGTCACCAGGCGAGGTTGGATCGATAACAATAAGCGCTGGGATCGCGCCTTGGCTATAGCCTATGGTCTTCTAATCTTTCTGCCCGCTTCCATCCTCATCCGCTACTACGAAGCATGGAGCCCGGGCCTGCGCATCACTGTGATTCTGTCAGGGGTCATCTCTCTCACCATAATGTTTCTCCGCCCTGCCTGGCTGCCTACACGTCTTTGGTCCCGAACAATCTCTCGTCGCTACTCTGCGCTATCGATGGGCATCATCTGTGCCTGGTGCATTCTCGCCTGGCGAATCCAGATGACCCCTGCTGCGCTGTTCCTTGGCCTCGCGGCCTGCCTTGCCGGCCTATCCTCGCTCAGATCCTCGCTCCAAAACGCGTGAAACATCAACCCTATTAAGGTACAATGAATCGCTCCTTCCTATAGTTTTGATCGAATAAATAGAGGACATCTTGCTGGAATTGACATTCCTTGGTACTTCGGCATCGGCGCCATCAGTTCATCGCGGGTTATCCGCGCAAGTTGTAAGCTACCAAGACCAACGTTTCTTAATCGATTGTGGTGAGGGGACTCAACGCCAGATCCTGCGTTCGGGCTTAGGATTCCGCCGCTTAAATCGGATTCTAATCACGCATGGTCATCTCGATCACATCCTGGGTCTCGCCGGGCTGCTTTCAACCTTTTCTCGCTGGGAGGCAATTGATCGGCTCGAGATTTGGGCAGGGGAATGGGCCATGGAGCGGATACATGACTTGCTCTATGGTGTTGTTCTTCGCGGCGCGCGTCCCCCTATAGATATCAATCTGCGCATCCTTGAACCGGGATTGATAATTGAGGAAAATGGCTTGCAGGTTTCCGCGATCCCCGTCTCCCATCGGGGACCGGGCTGTTTCGGGTTTGTTTTTGAGGAAGCCTCACACCGCCCCTTCCTCGTGGAACAAGCAGAGGCGATGAATGTACCCTCTGGACCACTCCGTGCGGAGCTTGTTGCCGGCAAACCCATCACCTTGCCAGATGGCAGCGTTATAGATCCAGAGGATGTCCTTGGACCTCCGCGCAGGGGAGCTCGGCTGGTTCATATAGGCGATTGCGGCAACACAAAAAGATTGCGGAAAGCTGCGCTTGAGGCAGACGCACTCGTGATTGAGGCAACCTATCTTTCTTCAGAATCCGATCTAGCCAAAAAGTTCGGGCATCTGTCTGCAGAGCAGGCTGCGGAATTTGCTCAACGTAGTGGCGTGCGCCACCTTTACCTAACCCACATCTCTCGCCGGTATCGTGAGAAAGAAGTTGTCGAGGAAGCGAGGGCGATCTTTCCCAACACCACCGTCGCTCGCGACTTCGATCATTTTCAGATCAAACGAGCGGAGTGAACTTCACCAATCCTTTACTGTACCCACCAAGAATATCCCCTTCATCAATAGAATACATCTCCAGATGATTTAGACGCGTAGCCAATACACCCGGGGGAGAAACTTGGAACCAGGAGGGTCGAGTTACCCTCCTGCTTCCGCGTTAATTGACTTATGTATTCTCTTGAAGAATGGTTCTAACAATCGCTGGCTATTCTAAGAGAAGGTGAACTATCTCATCCACAGATAAATCGAGTAAGGATTCGACAACCAAATCTGCGTCCTGCAGTGCCTCGGCTGTATGCGTGGTCGTCACCCCAACGACACGCATTCCAGCCTTCTTAGCGCCAAGAACGCCTACGACAGCATCCTCGACAACAAGACAATCTTCAGGTCCCAGCTCGATCTGTCTGGCGGCTTCCAGGTAGACCGCAGGATCTGGTTTCGCGGGGAGATCATGTCCAGAAACAAGCGCCTGGAAATATTCCCCAATCTGCAATTCTTCAACTACAACGTGGATGTTCTCTTCCGGTGCCGAAGATGCAATCGCCTGCCGCACCTTCGCCGAAAATAATTTTTCAAGTAGCTCCACCGCTCCCGCAAGAGGTTCGACGGTCCCTTTAATGATCTCGCGGAAGGCGCTTTCTTTCTCCCAGCTTACACGACGCAGAAAATCCGCTTCGGGC
>JAUWDI010000014.1 GCA_030608865.1 Anaerolineales bacterium
GTCGCGTCGGATGGACTAAAAAGCTGGAAGATCATTGTAGTGAAAACGTAGTAGCTCGCGCTCACCGGCGCCGCCACGCCATCGATATCCCAGAAGGGGGAAACATCCGGGGTCGTCGCTGCTGCTGTCAGCGCATGAACAGCCTCGGAATCGGTGAGTGGATTTCTGCCTAAGTCTGCAAGCCGCATCCACGCAACCAACACGATCAAGGTTGCGATGATAATCGTACCCAGCCTGATACTCCGATTGTTATTCAAGAGAGTCACCTGCTCTCCTGGCATAGATCCTAACCCTGTCATTTTGGAAAACCAGCTCCATGAATGCATCAAACTTTCCGTCAAAGATCGGTTGGTAGGTCATTCGTTCAAGTTCTCCAACGTAGACATACTTCACATTATAGGTCTTCATGATCTGTTGAGTCTGTTCCCAATCCGGCGACTTAAACAATGTCCTAACATCCTCTTCCCGCGTTCCGTGGAATTGATATCCGCCGCGCCACTGGCTTTCATGACCAGGCCAGCCGATAACGGTGGGGAATCCCGTATGCACAGATGCCCTCGCGAAGTACGAATAGCTGCCGCCAACGGCTTCCGCAACAACCCCGACTTCCAGATTGTCACTCATCCATTGGATCGCCTCGCGATCCGCTTCGGACGCGTAGACAGGGTGCAACGCTCCATTCAAGGTTCGGCCATGGACCGGGTCCAGGCCATTTGTTTTCGTCCAAATAGAAAGGGTAGGATAGATGAGGCCGGCAAGCAGCGGGAGAATTGTGAGTATCTTCACGGGGATCATCTTCACACTCCGTTTAGACCAGATCACATCCATCACATATGCGGCGGCGAGGGCCCATAAGATCCAGGCTGCAAAGTAGAATTTAAAAATCGTATTCATGCGCAGCCCGAATTGATCTTTGAGATAGAAAAACTCGGGCCCAAGTATCAAGAGCGCCCCTATGGTGATCATCATAAGGATGAATGGACCTGATTTTGCATCATCCGCAGTGTCTTTCCACACCCGCCTGATGAGCACAACTGCGGCGGCGATCATCACTCCTAAGCCAATCGCTGTCCACGACTGTGTTAACCGCAGAATGATTGTCGTTCGAGCTGCATCTCGAAGGCTTTCCATCCCCATGCTGCTGAGGATCGCCCCCATCCCGATGACGTTTGCGCCCACGAGGTAGATCATTGCTGCTAAAAGCCACGAGAGAATCAAGAGCGCTAACGGGAGCCCCAAGCCTATTCCGAAAAGCCACTTCCCCTCCCCTCGCCTTCTTCCCTGCATGACGCGCATGATAAGCCAGACGCTCAATGGGATGAGCAAGACCGCGAACATGATGAAGAAATGGAGGAAACGGGTGGGATGCATTAAGTGCGGCAGGATACCGCCCGCCTGTGAAGAGAAGGATGGATACCAGGGAAGATAAAACAGAATGGCAGCCACGATGATTGCAAGGCTCGTCGTGAGCACCGATTTAACCCAAGTTGTGAGCGGGAGCGTCCGGCTCCTCCAGATCATCACGCAGAAGAGCAAGCTGAAATAAATCGGTAAATCCCATGTATTCAAGAATGCCAGCGCCCCGAACAGCCAGGCGCCAAACCAGAACTCGAGCTTACTAAGAGAAGATGGTAGCAAACCCCCTGCGACCGCTCCGATAAGAAGCACACCCCCAATAATGAGCCCACCGCTCCCGACCCCTTTGATGATGGAAATGAAAGCTGCGGAGGTCCCAACGCCATCCGCTCCGGCTTTCAACCCCAGGAAGATCACGACAATCGCCGCGGCCAAACCCAGGGCAATCAACACATTTTTACGAAGCTTGTGAGTCCATTTCAGCTCACCCTGACGAAGAGGTGTCCGCTGTCCTTGGAGGAACACCTGGAAAGCGAAGGCGATCGCTATGAGCACAAAGGGCATCGCCAGAAGGTGTGGGTGATTATCTGCAAGCAAGAAAGTGAAAAACGGGAATTCATCGATCGACTGTAACCCAAGTGGAAGACCATTGAGATCGAGATCCCTGATCACGCGTGATGAGCGCCACCACCACAGGTATCGTTGCGGCATCCAACTCGGTTCGAGGAAAGGTGGTTTTTCCAGGTCCTGAAGTCCAAACCAGGTCCAGAACGGTGACACCCAAAATCCGTCGGCGTTCGTCGTCCAGAAGATATATTTTGAGTGAAGGACCTCGAGGAAGCCTCCTAAATTGCCGCTGATCAAGACGAATAGCGGCGCAAGGAGCGGTGAAAATCGTTTAACACGGCCGGGCGTCCGTCTGGCGAGAAAATTATATGCAAGGGAGTACGTGCCCAGAGCGACCAGCGCAAACCAGAGACTGTTCGCAAGGTTGAAGGCGACTCCGGAGGCAACGCCCGTGAGCCGGGTGAGCAAGGCCATAAGTATGTAGCCAAAGTAATAATAGGAGATTGCGTAGCCCGAGAGCCATGGATCGCTGGGCGGGAAGCTGTCTGACTGAAGAATCGCGTTTAAAAAAGCGAGCTCCATCGGTTTTTCTGTCCCCCAGATCTCCGGATTGTTCGCCCGCACAAACGCCCAAACTAAGAACGCGAGCAGGAAAAGGGTCTCCATGATAAGAACTGTGGAACGGTGTTCTTTGAGCCAATCGAGCACATCGCGCCATGTGCTGCGCCCAATCCATGCGCTCAATCCCAGGAGCGCAAGAACCGCCATCACCGCTCCACCAAGGCTCGGCTGGAATAGCCGCAGCGTGGCTCCCATCCAGAAAAGATATCCGGCCATGAGCAATCCGAGAGCCCTGGCGAAACCATAACCGCGATCCTCGAGGCGTCCGAAGATCCGCCAGGCAATTGGCAGGGCTAGAGCGCCCAGAAGCGTGCTTATCAACCACCAGATGAAGGCGTCTTGAATCACCTTAGAACCTCATAGATCACAGTATTCCCCACCTGGAAAACAGCCTTTAGCCTTCCTGCAGATTCCATGGCTTGGAACTTGTCCAAAGCGTGTGTAGGACAGCGCAGGCTCGAGGTTTCATCGTCAGGGCGTTCCAGTTCGCATTCATCAGGTGAGATCGGGAACGATGTCGGCATCCCCAGCGGCCAACCTCGTAAATCACAGGAAATTCCCGGTATACTCGCCTCCGGCCAGCACGGATAAACCTCAGCATAGTAAGCGCGTTCGAGCCCGCCGACAATGACATACTTAACATTATATTCATCGAGGAAGTCGTTGGCCTCCGCGATCGATCGCGTGAGATAGAATTTTGTTATCTGAAATAGCCGTTCGTCCGTCTCAGTGTTTTCAGCGGCGACGCGTTGCTGTGTTTGATGCCAGCGCCATCCCAGGACGCTAGGGAGCCCGGTGTAGATCGAATAACGCGAACCCCAGCGATACTCAGGAATATTCGCCTCAACGATAACCGGGGAACCCTCTACATTTTCCTGCAGCCAACGAATCGCTTGATAATCCTCTCCCAATGGAAGCTTCTCGCCCAACTCAAAGCGGTATGCGTAATCCATGTAGAGCATGCCGTCGAGCGTCCTTGGCGCGGTTACCGTCATGCGATCCCGGACTTTCGCTAAGGATCCTGTGAGGGGATACAGAGCGGCAGAGAACAGAAGCAAAACCGTTCCTGTCAACCAGATCCACCGCCAAACACGATTCCATCTGGGGAGAGAGGCATACGTCCATGCAAGAGCTGCGGCTGCAGCCAGGCTGAAGAGCTCCCACACCTGGAGGTAGAATTTGAAGACCGTGTTCATGCGCCCGATGTCCCCCTTGAGCACCACGACCTCCACGACAAACGTAAGAACCAACCCCGTTCCCACGAAGAAAAGCACGATCTGCTTGCCGATCGACTGACCGGGGCGCAGCAGAAGTATTAGCGCCCAAACGCCGAGAGGGATGACGATCAGTGCAATCTGATATCCAACACTTACAAGCCAGATGGTTCCTGCCACAATGAGAAAAACCGCAGATCCAATCCACATTGCAATCGGCCGCAGCCGGTTCAGCTCGGAGATCGGAGTTTGAGCCATCCACTCGCGAGTTTCCCACGCCATCCAGGCTGCAAACAGGAAAAGGAAGACTCCATGCACCGTCAGATAATCGATCAGGGGCGTCAGCGACCCCTTCCAGATCTCCGCGGACATGTATCCCTGCCCGTACCATTGGTGGAATGGCTGATAGAGAAATTGTGAAAATGCTATAAGTAGGATGGAATAAAGTGCTGCTTCTGTAATCTGTGGTAGATAAAATTCTCGATCGCGCCACCACACAGCGCAAATGATGGCGAGCACTCCTAACACCCAATACACTGGGAAATCCCAAGTATTAACAAGTCGCAGCGCGCCAAACGTTAAACCGCCGACAAACAAGGTCAGGGCGATGTCGATTTTCCCTCGACGGTGGCGTTGGGTGACGGAAAGAATCCACGAAAGACCCCAGGCAAGACTCAGGATGGTGAGGGATCGGCTGATCATGTGAGCGTGCAGATCGGCGTATAGAAAAGTGAAGAAGGGGAATTCTGTGATCGGCCCTGGTTCGCCCTCGCCGGGGATTATCATACGGCTTGGGTTCCAATACCATTGGTCCATCGGATAGGGAAGTGGAGACTTGACCGTCAGGTAATTTACAAATCCCTTCGCCGCTTGACCCGCCCCAACGAGTAAGCTCCCCTCTTCAACCCCTGCCGGGGTGCCAATCTGCTTGAACCCATCATAGTACATCCTGGCCGTGCCCAGATTTCCAAAAACCACAAGCAGGAGCGCGGCGATGAAGCCCGCCAATTTGGGATTCGCCCTAGCGCGAAGGGACACATTCTGAGAGAAAGAACGTACCAGATGGTAGCCCACGCTGTATGCGCACAATGCCAGGAGCGAGAAGAGCGTTGGGATAATGAGATTGTAGGCTGTTGCCGGGATGATGCCCAGCAATTTCACCGGCATGCCGACGAGCACGAACCCGTAATAGTAGTAGTTGATATACCCGCCAGCGAACCAGGGGTCATAAGGGGGGAAGGTTGAACTTTTTATTACTGCGTTCAGATAGGAGAAGTCCATTGGCTTCTCCCCACCTTTTGCCGGGTGCCATAAATCGGGGTTCCCGAATCGAATCGCGAGATCCAGGAGGAAAAAGCTAAGCGCGAATACCTCCACCCAGAGAATATCCCGCCATTGTGTCCGGAAGAATGTGGAAAGTTCCTCGCGATCACGCCAGGCAAGGGCGAAGGAAACACACGCGAGCAACAGCAGCACAATGAAGAGTGTCAAGCGGCTGACTGTAATCCCAAGACTCCCGAAGATCCAGGCGCCCCAAGAGAATAGCAGCAGGCCGATCAGCCGCGAGAGCGCGTAGCCGCCATCATGAAATCTTCGAAAAACGACTCGCGTTATGGGATAAACCAGGAGACCCAAAACCCCCAGCGCTACCCACCAAACGATGGCACTCAACAATCCCGAGCGGTTGACAATGCTCTCCGTGTTGAATAACTCTGACCATGTGCCCTCGTCCTGCTGTCGCTGCCATTGATCCGTAGAAAGCAATAGTTCTTTCCCTGTCGTATCCCCGGCGTCCTTCGGCAGCACATGGACGACACCGCTCACATCGACCTGGGAAAGAACGTCAAAAACTTTTTCGGCGTTGAAATCAGCATCCCGCTTGAAAATCAACACCTTCGGATGATCGTAAACAGTAAAAGCCTCTTCCGCGAACTGATCGTTGATCTCCAGCCCCCCGATTGAGGGGTGGCTTTCAAAAACCTCAACGAGTGAATACCCTAGTCGACCGTCGTACAATCCTACCTCTGCGGTCGCGCCACACGTGGGGACATCCATTCCATCAGGGCAACCGAATAGTTCGCGGTAATAGGCAGAAGTAAGTGGGTAGCGGATCGGAACGCGGGGGATTGTTCCATACTGGCGATTGGAGGAGATCGTAAGATAATCCCCCTGCTCCAAATATTCCACGATTCTCTCTAACTTATCAGGGATTCCGTTATCATCATCGTCCTGGTTATCGTGCCAATAAAGTTCGAGATTTTGTACCTCATATCGGCCGCCAAGCCCTCGGCCGTCAACACCCCACGGCAAGCCGTCATCCCAGGTCGTCTCATGCACCAAGACCGTCGGGCGCATATGTAAGGATGGGCCACCAGTATTTTCGAGAATCAGGAACAAACGAGTGTCTGGGTCAATGCTAAAGGACCGATCGAGTTGGATTTCAACCCGGACCTCTTCACCCGCGCGCACTTCGCCCTGATATTCCCCGCGCGCGTAAACATCCCCGCCATGAGGCTCATCTGCGAGCGTCACAGCAAGGTCCAGAACCCCGGCCTGACCATCGCCCGTTGAGACGTAGGGCAATAGAACACCGCTTATAACTGCGGATACGTCTGTGGAGATTTCTGTTGTATAGGTGTCCCCGGAGTCTAAATCAAAGGGTATGGGCACGGGGATTGTTTCGTAAAACGTCTCCCCATCTACCTCACCCACCAGATTTACGGCAGCCGGAATATTCCTGTAAATCCAACGTGATGCAGATACCCGGGTGAGTGGCTCCGAGTATATCGAGTGGAAGGCAAAGGCCCATAAAGCCGTCCCCAGGACGGTGATCAATCCGACCAACAGCACACCTACTCGGGCTGCCTTTTGCCATTGGTCTTTGAGTTTCGGGACGCTCTCCCATGCAAAACAGAGCACCCAGGCGGCTAGCAACACCAATGTTGGATAGATCGGCAATTGGTAGCGCATCGCCTTGGTGAAATTGATCGACTGCCAGATGAACATGCCGGCTGTCCAGACCACCAGGATCAAGTACCGCTCCCACCGTCCCCGAATCATCTCAACAAGAGCCCACCCCAAACCAATCCAGCCCAGGATCGCGAGCGGTATGCCCATTCCCCATAGAATCAAATTATTCAGTGAGAAGAAGACCGGGGCGCGGTCAGCCCACTGAAGCGCATATGGAGCATCGGTGTTCCCTGCCTGCTGGCTGCGGACTTCCGCCATATTCGCCAGCCACTTCGGGTTGAACTTCACGTTAAGGAATCCCGGCCCTTCAAAAGCGTAGGGTTGGAAAACACGGAAGACCAGGAGTGACATGAGCGCTGCCGCGAACAAGAAAAGGAGCGTGCGGGAGATAACCGCGGACCTTTGATCAGAGGGAGCTTTCAAGATATTCGTGAGTCCAGCAAGTGCTACAACAACCGCCAGAGGGGCTGCGCTGATCTTGGAGGCCACTGCCAACCCCAGCATGACCCCGAAAAGCAGATAGTCACTGAGCTTCCCCTCGCCGATAACCCGAACCGAGAAATACAGACCGGCGAGGATAAAAACATTGGCGAGCGGGTCGACGACAAAGAAATGTGCGTGTTGAATTAATAAAACCGAAAGAGTTGTAAACAACGCGGCAAGGATCCCCACCCGACGATTGAAGAGTCTCTCCCCAATCAGATATATCAAAAGGATGGATACGAGATCTGAGATGCCTGAAACAGCCCTCCCCAAGAGATGGACCTGGTCATAACCTGACATCCCGGTCCATTCGGCCAGATAACGGACGAGGAAGATCGGGAACGTACCATAGACGAAGAAGCCATGCCCAGCGTTATGTGGGTTGAGCGGGGATGCATCGGTGTTGAAATATTCCCCGATAGACTGTGGAGGTTGGATCGAGGTCTCAACCATCGTGAGGAAGCGCTCGTCCGGGTGGAGATGCGTACCAGAATCCCAGTTCAAGCCGGTGAAGCGCAGGTACGCAGCCAGACCGAGAACCGCGACCAGGAGAATCCCAACGACAAGATCCGAAAGAACCCTGGATCTTTCTTTTTCAGGCGGCTCGTGTTCTTGCTCTATGGGCGCTTCAATTTCAGTCATCATCACCCGGTTTATCGAATTGCTTCTAGATTGGTGTCAGGGACGGAAGGCACTGACAGAATAATAAAATTCTTCCCCTCGATATTGTTTGGATACTCTGTAACCCGCGCAAAGGGGTACAACTCCTTGAGCTTCTGTAGGGATTCCACGTCATCCGGATGGAGCAGGAAGAGCTGTGGTCGAGTTTCGGAAGTCGTATTCGCAAAGTTCTCCGCGGAAATGGCGTAATCCCTGGTAGGTTGACCTGCGTTTATCCCGACAAGACGTGTGTCAACCCAATGGGGGAAGGCAACAACATGCGCGGTTTCATAATCACCGGTCGATTCAGCAAAATTCTGGATCACGGCGCCTGCTTGCGACGTGTTCCATGCAGACCGGAGAAAAAGATCTTGATATTCTTGGAAAACGAGATAGTAATTTAATCGACTCGCGATTACCAAGAGCAACCCTGTGAATACAAGGCTGATGGCGGCCGTCCGGCGCCCTTTCCAATGGGTTTCAATCCAATCCGGAATTGCCGCAAACGCCAAACCAGCAAGGATGAAAACGGGCACAATCGCCCCCGCGGCGCGGTTGGTAGCAGGGTTCTCCGCTGGAAAGGCAAGCGATAGCGTGGAGGGAAGCTGGAGAATGGGAATCGAGACAAGAATGAACAAATCGATCCAGCGGCGGTAGCGCGCAAAGCGTGTAAGGGCGATAACTACTCCAAGAAAAAACAGAGCGCCAGTGACCCAATCCAGTGCTGGACGGTGCGGGATGGAGTTTACCCATACTTCACCATTATCCCAGTTGAACATCTTCAAGCCGTTCCAGACGTTTGAGGCGAAAATCTGTAGTGCCGGCTCGGATAATGCCCTCTCGGTGCTCCCATAGCGCGTGGCCATCCTGTAGATCACCTCATCCGGGCGATTTACCGCAATTCTCACCAGGGGCATGAGCACAATCAGAGCGACAAGACCTGTGACGACGAGCAGCGTAATTATCTCCCGGCGCTGCTCACGCGAATCCTTAAACAGGAGGTACAGGCCAACACCAACGGCAATGGCGATGGGGATAACTCGCGCCGGACTGTAACCATGGAGCCCCATGCCGACGACTAACCCACAAAGCAGGAAATCATTACGGTTGCGAGTACGGATTCCCTTGGCCAAGTAATAAAAAGCTGGCGCGACGAATAATGGGAAAAGTGGAAACCGAAGCCCCACGCGACTGATCACATTCGGCCAGTAGGCGATCCCGGCCAGGACCATGGCTGCAAGAGCAACTCGCTTGCCGCCGACCTCTTTACCAAGGAGATAAATGAAGGGTAGGGTCACAATCCCCGCCAGAACGGTGCCGATTTTCAAGGTGAGATGGGAAATCCCCGTGCCCAATAATTTATACGTCGCTGCAGCCATGTAAAACTGCAGAGCCTCTCGCCCTGTGTTCCTCGAGAAAAAGATCGAGTATTTTCCATTGAGCACATCGACGACATCCAGCAGTTTCTCAGCGTGATCGCTGACCATCTCCGGTGGAACCGTGTCGAGGAGGTAGAACCTGAAGAAGATCGAAAGGCCGAATCCTGCAAGAACCAGAAGCTCCCAGCCAGAGAACGAGAGACGTAGATTTGGGTCAGCCAGCCAACCCCTGAACCTTCTCCACCAGTTCACCAGAGGAAATTCTCCCTCCCAGAAAGCCAGCAGGACGGTGATGACAGAAGCGATCCAAAAGACCACGGTCAGAAAATCGAAGAGGTTATTCCCAGAGGTGATGAAAGTCAGCAGAGAAAGAATAAGCGCCGCAGATAAGTATGCGGGACGATAGGAGACGGGACTGATTTTCTTGTTTGAGGTGGGTGGTGGGCTATAGCGAAAATCTTCTGCCCAGGTCCCCCAAGCGATAACAACAGCAGCCAGGACATACAGTGCAATACTGATCCAGATCGACTCGCCCCGGCGTTCCAGGCCAAATTGCGCTGTAAGCGCGAGCAGCAACGCAACCGGTAATCGAAATTGAGATGCCGAAAAATGAAAGGTTGATAAGGTTGCCTCTCGCTGAGGCTCTTCTTCCAACGCTAACGGCAGGTCAACGATTGCGCTCTCTTCAAGCCCTTCTGGAATGGGGAGTGGACGCCCACGAACCAGCGATTTGAGCCAATCGAGGACGCTCGGCTCCCCCAGATCTTGCGGGTTGGATTCTGGAATTGGGTTAGGTTCCGGCTCAGGTGAGGTCATTGTTTGCGCACCAGATAGAAGCTATAGGTTCCGTCCTCGGTCGGCGACGTATCATAGTATCGTCGCACCAGCCGATCCGTCAAACCAAGATTCCAACGATACGGGGCGAGAATCCACTTGCCGAATAGCTTGTGCGGGAGTAAGCAGGGTCCACCGAAGTAATGCCCCCACTCCAGAACGTGCAGGGAGGATGGAGGAAAGTAGCGGAAGGTTCTCTCGATCGTGAAACCAGCTGCCGATAATCGCCGTTCCCAACCCCCCTCATCGTCGAGATTGATCGTTCGCGACATGCGCATGAACCAACTTTCATACGACTTCCCCAGAGCCGAAAGACCTACACCCGAGAGCTTCTGGGGGAAGCTAAGCTGCGTGCGATAGCCCGGGTTGGGCACCGTGAACACAAATGGTGCTCCCGATTTTAACACTCGACCCACATCTTGCAGAACCGCGTCAAGATGCGGTATGTGTTCAAGCACCGAGTTGCTGAAAGCCGAAGCGATTGAATTGTCCGGGAGCGGCATGCGCGCGCCATCTGCTTGCAAAAGGAGATTGTACGCATGGCGTGACTGGGTTTCACGCATGATTGGTAAATCAGGGTCGACGCCGATCTCAATCGGGCGGTCAAAGGCGATCGTCGCAAAATGCCCATCCCCACAACCTACATCGAGTGTCGGTGACGGGAGATCCAGGCCTTCGTAATAGCTGGCTTCAATCGCACGCAGCAGTGCCCGGAAGTACGGTAGATCACGCAGATGCAGCCAAAAATAATCTTTCGTCATGTACTGTTGGGTTTCACGCTTTCGAAATTAATTCGGCAAAGATGGTTTCATACTTTGCCGATACAACTTCGCTTGAGTATTGTGCCATGACGCTGGCACGGTCACGCCTGTAGTCCGCAGGATTCCTGAGGACCTGGAGAAGGGCAGCGGCCAGTTCATCCGCATCCCCAGGAGGGAATGTTAAACCCATACCTGTTGCCGTTGTAGGCTGCCGGACCCCGGGGAGGTCGCTGGCCACAACCGGTGTTCCCGAGAGCATCGATTCTACCTGAACCATCCCGAAACTCTCCGTGCTGTTTAAGCTAGGGAGCACCGTAACATCGCACATATCAAAGAAAGCCGCAAACTCACTATCCTGGAGAATTCCTAAGAAAGTCCAATGGTCACCAAGCGCCTCAATCTGTGGGAGTAGGTGGAGGCGATATGCTTCCTCGCCCAATACATTTTCATGCTGACCGACATAGAGAACGCGGGCGCTCGGCATTTCTTTGAGAACGGTCGGCATCGCCTGAGCGAGCACCTCGGCACCTTTCTCAGTCGCCAGGCGTGCAGCCATTCCAATTACAGGTTCCCATTTGACAATATTGAAGCGCTCTCGCATGGATTGGATATCGTGGGTATCCGTTTCAGGCTTTTCGATGGGTGGCGGAATGACTTCGACCTTATCGAGCCATTTATTTTAAATCGACGATTCTTCCGCATAATCCCGCGAGTTAGCAACGATCACATTCGCGGTTTTTGTCGAAATCGTATTTGCCAAATTTGAGACCCAGTTTGCAACCGCGTTCAATGGTGAGGAGGGTAGCAAGAGATCGCAATGGTAGGTCATCACTACAGGCAC
>JAUWDI010000133.1 GCA_030608865.1 Anaerolineales bacterium
CCGCAGGGACCGATCTACGGCGAGATTCTGTGGAAGTTGCGAGCTGCCTGGCTGGATGGAGAAATCCGGGATGGGGTGCAGGAGCAAGCGCTCTTGGAGGACATGGTGAAGGAAGCCTTCGCCAATGGTTGATCGAACTGCGGTCCGGATTCGGCATGCGACGGATGCCGACTTATTGGCGCTTGAATGGGATGGGGAGTATACACACTATCGGCGCATGTATAGCCATGCGATGCGAGATTCCAAACGCGGAAATCGGGTTCTGCTTGTAGCAGAGGTTGAGGGGGAAGTCATCGGACAAATCTTTATTTACTTTCGCCCATCATGGAGTCGTCACTTTCCTAATGAACAGGCCGGCTACCTTCATTCCTTCCGGGTTAAGCCGCAATTCAGGAAGCAGGGGATCGGCACCTCGTTGGTCCTTCACGCGGAGACGATCCTTCTCGAACGCGCCTACCACCGTTCGATCATCTCGGTAGCAAAAGACAACCATGACGCTGTGCGGCTCTATCAAAGTTTGGGTTATTCGATCTTCACAGAGGATCCTGGCCGATGGTCATACGTCGACGATCGCGGTCGGATACAGAACGTGGAAGAGCCTGTACATTTAATGCAGAAACGCCTTACCCTGGAATAAGGGTTGACAACCGGGCTGGCATGATTCTTGAACCGGATAAAGCGAGTTATCTTACGGCAGCGCCGAAAACGCTCCTAACCTGGGAAGAGGATAGATTTTTCCCTTTTGTTTAACATCAGCCCTTATGTCAAAACTTGCGTTAATTTCACTGAATGTTCGGAAGAATGCCGCCGCCTTGCTTTTTGTTATCGTTCTTGCGGGCTGCAGCGTCTCTCCAACCCCCACTCCTACGACACGCTTAATCGAACCGTGGCTGGGAATACTACCGGCTTCACAAGATGAAAACGTGCAATCTCAGTTGAGTCCAGACGAGAATCAGAGCCTGCCCTCCTTGCCAGTAGCGGTTCTCGGCACCCCCACACCGGATCCGTTTCGTGAGCCTCCGCAACTTCGGACGGAAGCGGAGAACTACATCGTCCAACCCGGTGATTCGCTAAATTCGATAGCGATCCAGTTTGGTGTGTCCGCTAACCAGATCGTCCAGGCGAATGCTATTCTCAACCCAGATATCTTGAGTGTTTGGCAGGCGTTGTACATCCCCGCGCCGCAGCCGCAGCCGCCGGGACCATCCCACAAGATACTCCCCGATTCTGAATTGGTATTTGGCCCGGCGAATATTTATGTGGACATCTACTCCGTGGTGGACCATTGGTATGGATACTTGCGTAGTTATGTGGAGGAAGTGGAGGGTGTGGAGATGAGCGGCGCGGGCATCATCCATTTGGTCGCCCGGCGCTATTCAGTGAATCCGCTCCTATTGTTAGGTCTCCTGGAATATCAAGGCGGGTGGCTTACCCAATCCGAACCGTCGCCGCAAAGCCGGTTATACCCGATGGGCTATGTCGCCTATACCTGGGAAGGTCTCTTCCCGCAGCTATCATGGGCGGCCGATCAGTTAAACCTCGGGTTTTACCGCTGGAGAGCGGGTTGGTCGGGACCATATATTATGACGGACGGTCATGTTATCAACCCCGGATTGGGGATCAATGCTGGCACGGCAGGTGTACAGCAGCTTTTCTCCCAACTCTACCCCGCGGAAGCGTGGAGGCAGGTCGTGGATGAAGGTGGGTTTGCCCTGACTTATGCCAACCTATTTGGCGATCCATTTGAACGGCGTGTAGAGCCTTTGCAGCCCGCGGATTTGAAGCAGCCGATCTTGCAGCTTCCGATTGAAGATGGATTCGTCTGGTCGTTCACTGGCGGACCGCACAGCGCCTGGGGGGATTACGCCGGATGGGCGGCGCTTGACTTCGCCCCGCCCGGGAACGCGTTCGGTTGCGTCATTTCCAATGAGTGGGTTGTCGCCGCCGCCGACGCGTTGGTTGTACATGTGGAGAATGGGGAGGTATTACTCGACTTGGATGGGGATGGTTATGAGCAGACGGGGTGGGTTTTGCTGTACATGCATGTCGAATCGCGTCATCGGGTGGAAGCCGGTGCGGTTCTGCAAGCCGGAGATTTAATCGGCCATGCTTCGTGTGAGGGCGGGGTCACGACCGGTACGCATCTTCATCTCGCTCGGAAGTATAATGGCGAGTGGATTCCCGCTGATGGTCCCATCCCGTTTGAGATGGATGGCTGGGTTTCGTCCGGTGCTGAGTGGCCTTATGATGGCTATCTGAGCAAGGGTTCTGTCGTCTTAGAAGCGTGTGCATGCCGCAATGAATACAATCAAATTTCGCGTTGAGGGCAATTTCGAAGCCAGTCGGACCGCCAGACGGTGGAGTCTCTGGCTGCCTCTTACCGCGCTGATCCTGGCAACACTTGCATGCTCGCGAGCAGATGTTCCCCCGCCCGGGGGCATTGGCTCAGGAGGGTTGCCATCTCCTACATCCCAGGCACAACCATCAGCAGAGCCATCGGTAATTATCCTCACGCCAATTCCTTTGGCCACGGAAACCCCGGCTCGACCGGAGCCGCTTGCCTCTCCAACCTTCCCGGCTACGCCGACAACGATGAGTATGGATGAACCAGAATTGCTGCTCTATGAAGCTCAACCTGGCGATAGCATACATTCTGTAGCTGTGCGTTTTGGCGTCTTACCTGTGGAGGTTGAATCTCCGGACCCTCTCCCCGTCAATCCAGGCTTGATCGATCCCGGGCAGTTGCTGCTGATTCCTCGTCGCCTGACCGATATCGGACCTGATGAACGGCTGATCCCCGATAGCGAACTCGTTTTCTCGCCTCACGCATCGGATTTTAACACCGTGGAATTCGCAGCGGCTCAAGGTGGCTATCTACATTCCTATCGCCAGACCGTTGGCACGCAATGGTTATCAGGTGCTCAAATTGTGGATCGAGTGGCGCTCAACAACTCCATAAATCCCCGTTTACTTCTGGCGATGGTCGAGTATATCGCTGGCTGGGTTACGGATCCGTCTGTTCCAGATGGTGATGCCTTCAACTATCCATTGGGATATGAGGAAGAGCAAATCCCCGGTTTGTATCGGCAACTCACATGGTTGGCTAACGAGCTCGGGAATGGCTACTACGGCTGGAGGGCCGGGACACTCACAGATGTCCACTTCTGGAATACTGGTTCGCTGCGACTTGCACCTGACCTGAATGCGGGCACAGTCGCTCTTCAGCATTTCTTCTCCATCGGCCATACTCAGCAGGTTTGGGAGGGAGCAATCAGCCAGGAAGGGTTCTTGCGAGTATATGAGGATCTATTCGGGGATCCCTGGGCGTATGAGTATCCGTTATTTGAACCAGGGGTTGAACAGCCAGACCTTATCCTGCCCTTCGAACCCGGCAAGATTTGGGCGTATACGGGCGGACCGCATGGGGCCTGGGAGCGTGAGAGCGCCTGGGCGGCGCTGGATTTCGCCCCCGCTTCAAGTGTTTCGGGTTGTGTGCTGTCGGAAGAATGGGTGGTTGCTGCTGCGCCGGGCATCGTCGTACGATCTGATAACGGAACTGTGGTTCTCGATCTCGATGGAGATGGGCGCGCACACAGCGGGTGGGCACTGCTCTACCTCCATGTTGATCACAAGGATCGTGTTCCAGTCGGAAGTTTGCTCGACGAAGGTGACCGTATCGGACACCCATCGTGCGAGGGGGGAATCGCCACAGGGACGCACATCCATATCGCTCGCATGTACAATGGCGAGTGGATTCTGGCGGATGGCCCTCTCCCTTTTAACATGGATGGATGGATCGCGCGGGCCGGCTCCAAACCCTATCAAGGTGCTCTTGTGAAGGATGGTCAAGAGGTCTTGGCGTGCTCTTGCGCTTCCCAGGAGTCTCTGATCACGCGATGAATAAGCATCTTTCC
>JAUWDI010000032.1 GCA_030608865.1 Anaerolineales bacterium
GCCGATTCTACCTTTCCATCCCCGCGTATCTCTTCCAAGACCGAATCCCAAACGAACTCGATCTTCTCGTTTTCAAACGCACGCCGTTTGAGCGCCTCGCCGGCCCGCAGTTCGTCCCGGCGATGGATAACCCGCACGCGATTGACAAACCGCGTCAGGAAGAGCGCCTCTTCGATTGCGCTGTCTCCACCGCCGACCACAAGCACATCCTTGTCGCGGAAGAAGAAGCCATCGCATGTGGCGCAGAACGAGACGCCGCGGCCGATGAATTCCTCTTCGCCGGGGATCCCGAGACGATTCGGAGAAGCGCCGACGGTTACGATGACAGCATCCGCTTCAAATTCATCTCCGTGGGTTTTGATGTGGAAAGGGGAGCCTTCCTTGAAATTTACGTCGGTGACCTCATCAATAAGGACGCGGGCGCCAAAACGTTCAGCTTGTTTCTGCATCAATTCGACTAACTCGGGGCCACTTGAGCCTTCCGGGAAGCCGGGGTAGTTCTCGACCTCATTGGTGATTGAAATTTGCCCCCCAAGCTGGTTCCCGGAGATCACCAAAGGTTTCAGGTTGGCGCGCGCTGTGTAAAGTGCGGCAGTCAGGCCCGCAGGACCTGACCCGATGATAATGACTTTTTCTTTTTGCATACGATCCTCACTAGTAATATTTTGGGTGGAATTAATGGTCACAGAGGCAGTTTGTCAATTCCTTGACGGCGCAGCGCAGCCACCATTGTGGGGCACATGCGAGTAACCCTCACGCCTCTTGGAGCACGCTGTCATTGTAAGCTAACCCTTTGCGCCGGGCAATGGAGAAAGGTTTATGGCAACGACACTCCCGGAACTTGATGAGATTCCGCATCCGCATTCAGCACCGGCAGCTTGAAGCTCTAACCTATAGATGCGCACAGCTGTTGGGGATATTACGTCGTAATTCCCTATGAAGTGGTTGTGGGCTTGTTGGTTTCTTTAGACCAGGGCATGTTGAACAACGCCGCGATTGCCATTTGTGTGGCCGCCGTGAGCCAGAAATTCCTTGTCAACCCAAAGAGCAAACCGGAAAAAAGCGCCCGCAGTAAACTAGCGCCGTTGGCGAGAGTGAATCGATTTTCTTCTTCCTCCTGGAGAACCCTGACCGCCGTCTCGGCAAGGGCAAGGGCCGTACCGATGGCAACGCTTGCCGGGAAAGATGTTACCCACAAGGCGGCTGATGCGCGATACAGCGCCCAGCGAGTCTCTTCGCGAAGTGTCTCAGAGAGCGTGTGAGACCAGGGGATTTTAACGGGGCGCTTGCGCAGAAAAAGAGCAGCAGCGGCAAGCCCTAATCCGCAGGCGGCTGCGCCACTCACCCAACTCGACGTCGAGTGACCGTAAAGTCCTGCATCACGACCGATGATCGATCCTGTGAGCAGCGCGAGGTACGGCAGTAGTAGGCGCTGTGTACCCAGGGGGCTGCGGCCTCCAACGGCTCTCGCCAGTCACCGAAGCTCTCCTGCACCCGCGGCCAGGCCCAACCAGCTGCGATGGGCGAGATGATTAACGCGAGGGACCAAAGTGCCGCTTCCCAGGGCATCCTGATGTGAACTCCTGGCTATGACTCAATTGTCTGGTCTGCTAAGCCAGACACTCATCGTACAATTGTGATCAAGGGTGTTCGGCAATATTCTCAGTAATCTGGGATGGTTCGAGCAGTACAGAAAGTATGATTCGTGTGCCTTTCCCCTCCGCCGATTCGATGTGCAAGATTCCATCTATGAGATCGGCGCGCTCGCGCATGTTTACGAATCCTAGACTGCCGCGTTGTTCGTAATAGGCATCTACGCTGCCGACGTTGAAGCCTACCCCATCGTCTTCTACTTCGATGATGAATTGATCATCTTCGTCGCGCAGCCGAACCCAGATATGAGCGGCTTCGGCGTGTTTGCGAGCGTTGTTCACCGCCTCCTCGGCGATGTAGAAGAGAGCGCCTTGTTTCCCGAGATCGAGTTCATGAGGTAGTTCGGAATCGGTCTCGATCAGGACGTTTTGATGGTGGATCTCATTCTCTTTGTCGGCTAATTGATTGAGCGCAGCGATCAACCCGCTCCTTTCCAAAATCAGGGGTCGGATGGTGAAGAGCATGTGGCGAATCTCGCGGGTTGTTTGGCGAGCCATGTCCTCGACGCGCATTAACTCCTCGGCAGCCTCTTCTGGATCACGGTCCATCAACCGTCTGGCAAAGTTCACCCGCATTGTGATCGCGGCTATCGTCTGAATCGGACCGTCGTGAAGGTCTCGGGCGAGCTTCTTCTGGGCTTCTTCTTCTAATTCGCTGATGCGCTTCTTCTCGGTCTCGAGACTCTCGTAAAGACGGGCGTTGTGCAAGGCGACACTCACTTGTTGTGCGATGGCGTTTAGAAGATCGCGCCGCTCTTTGGTGAAAAAGCGAAGCGTTGGATGGCCGTAAAGCAAGACTCCATAGGTCTCTAGTTGATAGGTCAATGGGGCGACGAAGACATCGCAGCACTCCCAGAGTCCAGGCAATTGTTTGAGGTCAGGATCTTGATCTGGATTGCGCGCGAGAAGAGAATCCCCCCGAACGAGCGCCCGACTGAGCGCACCCGTATCTGTAATTAACACGATCTGTTGCTTGTCCGGTCGAAGGTGCCGCGAGGCAACGACTTCAAAACCATCGTCGGTCAGGAGCAGCAAAGCACTTCGCAGCGTGTGTCCTTGGCCGTCCCCCGAAATAACGGCTCGAGTGGACAAGTCGAGGGCGAGGTCCAGGACTTCATCAACATTGAGGCTGGAGTTAATCTCCACGGCCATACGGACGAGCTCATTGGCCCGGGAGCGCTCCGCACGGCGGACTCTTTCCGCCAGTGGGTGAGTATCCTGGGCAGGAAAACGCAAGCCATCGATTAGGTTTTTTTCAAACCACGCCAGGAGCATTGAAGAGGGCAGCAAAATCAACATGTAAGTAAGCATTATTTGTAAGGAAAAGGGATCTAGCCCAGGTGAAACATAGGGCAGAATAAATGCGCTCGCTAATGCACCGACAGTCCATAGCGGAGCAAGAGCGATTCCATCGACGGCAGCGAAACCGAGAGGCCCGATGATTAGCGTCCACCACAGCGGACTTTGTGCCCCTCCGCTGTGGGCGATTAAGAATAATCCGAAGGCGAGATCGGCAAATCCGCTAAGGCGGAAGAAGATAGCCGCGTGCCAGCCAGTGGTCATTGCCAGACTGGTGAGCAGGGAGAGTAGCAGCCATATACCACAGAGAAGGGCCAGCTCCGAGTTGAGCAGGCCAAAATACCCGGCGACGAAGAGTGCCCCCATGAGCAGCAGGCTTCGAAAAACCCACGCCGTCCATATTTGACGGATGCTGGGTGACTTCATGAATGCGAACATCGTCTTTATGATAATCTCGAAACGGCTCAACGCAACTGGTGGTAAGCCAATCCGATTAAGTTACCAGGAGGATCGCACCATTAGAAATTTACACGTAGAGGGATGCTTGAGAGCGCGCAGGGTATGTCTGTTCTCCATCACCCTTCGACTTCTCAGCTCTGTGACCTTTCTCGGCGCGTGCTGAGCCAGGACCAGAGAGCGCCGCGTTGGGGCGCGACCACGAAGATGATGGCGAAGATCGCAGTCGCGACCAGGACGATCGACGCCCCGGAGGCAACGTTGACATAGAATGATAGATAGAGTCCGAGCACGGAGGAGAGAGCACCGATCAATGCCCCCAGAAGCATCATGTTTGGCAAGCGTCTTGTGAGAAGGTATGCGGACGAAGCCGGCGTGACCAGCATTGCCAGGACGAGGGCAACGCCAACAGCTTGAAGAGAGATCACGATCACAACCGCGAGCAGAACGAGCAGCAAGTTCTGGAGGAAATTAACTGGCAAGCGCAGCGTTTTCGCCAATATGGGATCAAATGAGAGGACAAGAAACTCTTTATAGAAAGCAAAAACAGTCAGCAAGACTAAAAAACCCAATATTCCCATCAGCATCAGGTCGGAATTGGATACTCCGAGCAAGTCACCAAAGAGAATGTGTGTCAGGTCAACAGCGTAGCTTCGTTGGAGCGAAATGAGGGCTATGCCCAATGCGAAGGCTCCAGCGAAAACCACGCCGATAGCCGTATCATTCTTGATGTCTGTGCGCCTGCTGATGAACCCGATCAGAAGCGCGGCCAGCACACCGAAGATCAGCGCCCCAACGGCGTATGGCCACCCCAGAAGGAATGCAATCACCACGCCAGGAAGAATAATGTGTGCGAGCGCGTCGCCGAAGAAAGCCATACCGCGCAGCACGACATAGGCACCGAGAATGGGGCAAACGACTCCGACGATGAGAGAAGCCCACAGGCCTCGCAGCATGAAGCTATATTGAAAGGGCTCGACCAGGAAAGAGAGCAGCTCATTCATGATTTTGGAAACTCATCCTCTCCCTCGCAGCAGGTATCACTGAGGATTAGTGCGCCGTCAGCGCCCGGAAGCATATGAACCTGTTTGCCGTAGGCCTGGACAAGCGCTTCTTGAGAGAGTGCATTTACTGCTGGTCCGTAGCTTATTAAACGCCGATTCAGCAGCATTACTTGGTCGAAGTGCTTGGCGGCGAGGTTAAGGTCGTGCGTGGCGGTGAGCACGGTTATACCAGCCTGGTGCAGGTCGTCCAGAATGTGCAATATGGCATCCTGGCTGATAATGTCGAGGCCCGTGAGAGGTTCATCGAGCAACACGACTTCCGCCTCCTGCGATAATGCCTGAGCCAGGAAGACTCGCTGCTGTTGTCCACCGGAGAGCTCCCCGATCCTGTGATCGGAAAATGCACCCATATCGACACGCTCCAGAGCATCGCGGACGATGGCCCAGTCTGCGCGCGTTGGCCAATGAAAAAAGCCAATTTGATGGATGCGCCCCATCATTACGACCTCGGCAACGTTAGCCGGGAAATCCCAATCGACCTGGCTGCGTTGAGGGACATAGGCAATGCAGATGTGGCTGCCCGGGCCATGACCAAAGATATTGATCTCGCCTTGTGTTGGTTCGATGAGGCCGGCGATTAATTTCATAAGGGTGGTTTTGCCCGCGCCGTTTGGCCCAACGATAGCGATGTGTTCACCGGCGGGGATGTCTGCATTGATCTCTTCAAGCACGCTTATACCGTTATAGCGCAGGGAGACATTGTGTAGGTGGATCGGCGAGGCACCGGTGTCATGTTCTTGAAAGTGGCTAATTATGTCTGACATTTGTTGATTCCCAGATAGCGGCTGCTTTTTTGGAAGCTATTTCAGGGCATTGACGATCGCGCGCACATTGTACTGCATGAAAGTAAGGTACGTGTCGGCAGGTCCATTGAGTTCGCTGATGGATCCTGTATAGAGTGGAACTACGGCCACTGAGGTATCCCCGGCAATCTGCTCTGCGATCTGACTATTGGATGTTATTCCTATGAAGATTACCTTTGTGCCGGATTGGCGAATACTATCCTGAATGTCAGCCAATTCCTGTGCAGAAGGCGAAGCCGCAGAACTGAAGGCGGGGAGTAGGGCATTGATGATTTCGAAATCATAGCGTTCGGCAAAATACCCCATAAACAGATGATCGGTCACGAGTTTGCGGTCGGCTTGTGGGATTTCTTCCAATTGGGCCAGGATCCAATGGTGAAGATCTTCGAGCTGATTGTGGTAGGTATCGGAATTTGCCTGGAAGGCGGCCGCGTTTGCAGGGTCGAGCGCGGACAGAGACTGCGCCGCGTTATCGGTCCAGACTTCTATATTTTGCGGATTGAACCAGACGTGGGGGTCAACCCCGGTGGACGTATGGGCTTCCTGGTCATGATCCGCGTCCGTATCTGGTCGCTCTAAGGAGAACTCACGGAGCTGTATTCCCTCCGAGAGGGAAACAATGGGTATACCTTCGGGAAGTTGAGTTAGCGAATGCTCCAGCGATTCTTCCAAACCCAGACCATTGATGAAGACCACATCAGCGTCGTGTAGCATTCGCAGGTCGCCCGGTGTAAGTTGGTAACCGTGTGGGTCGGTCATGCGGGGGATGATCGTGTCGAGTTGGATAGCCTCCCCGCCTACGTTGGCGACCACATCAGCGACGATGCTGGTTGTCGCCACCACATGTAAAGGACCATCACCCTGGATTTGAGCGGCTTTGATATCTCCAGGCTGTGTGAGAAGGAGATCGGTGTGGTACGTAGAGCCGTTGGTAGCGTTTTCTGCCCCGCCCGAGCACGCTGCTAAAAAAGCGGCGAGGATCAAAATTAATATATTCGAGCGGGCGAGTCGTTTCCTGGAGCGCATTGTTTAGAGCCCCTCTATTTGTGTGTACATAGCGAAAAGCGATGGATGAGTTTTCAAACCGCTTTTCTGGATATGCGTGGTTTGCATAACTCGGTCACCCATGACGGTTGTGTGATCATGTCGGAATGTGCTGGCACTCGCGGCATAAACCGACCAGCTCAAGCAGATGATCTTCAATGACGAATCCAGTCTCATTTTGAACCTGTTTCATAAGCGGCTTAAGGTCTTCCGTCCCCGCGATCTCGATTGTCTGCTTACAGCCACGGCATACCAGATGGTGGCCATGACTTAATTCCACCCTTGCGTATCCGTGGCATTTGTCATCGAAGTGGATGCGGCGGATATAGCCGTGTTCCACCAGGAGCGCCAGGGTGCGATATACCGTCACCAACCCGATCGAGGGGCAGTATTTCTTTGCCTGCGTGTGCACCTGCTCGGGCCGCAGCCATCCATCGGCTTCATCGATGATGCGCACGACCGCAGCGCGCGATTGCGTGAGTCGATACCCCGCGCTTTTCAAGTCTGTCATTATCTGCATAGACGGCTTTGATTTTGTCATAATGAAAATTATTATCAATAACGATACTATCAGGATGGCTGCAGGGGGTCAAGAGCGAAGTGATGTCGTGGGGGCTGCACCGGGTACTTGTCGCGGTAAAAAGCGGGGTATGACAAAGTGCATCCTGTTTTGCCCGGAGAGAACAGCGTTCGCTCAATGAACGCTTCAAGGAGAAAAGATGCCCCCAGCACAGGCACCAAAGACTGGTTCGCTTGCTCGTTCAGCGTGTGGGTTGTGGAAACCGGAACCCGTCAGGGGGTCGGCGATGGAGTAAGGGTTGCTGTTGTGATGTAGTCGCCCAGAAGCCACCCCTCAAAAGTTTCGTCGAACTTTGTTGTGAAGCGAATGTACCACCAGGTAGTTTCCCCGACCTGCTTAGGACCGGCGATGAGGAGGATGGAACTGCCCTCCTCCACAAAACCGATATGTGCGCCCAATGGGTCGGACGCAACCCGAACAACCGCTCCGGTGCCGCCGGTGTTATTCACGCGAGCAGGCTGCGGAGTAGGGGTGGGGGTCACGGTGGGCGTCGGAGTTTTGGTGGGCGTGCCGGTGATCGTGGCTGTGGGTGTGATCGTTGGGGTGCTGGTTATGGTGGCCGTTGCGCTTGGGGTTGGCGTAGCGGTCGGTGTAGGTGGGGGTGTGGGCAGAATCGCCATCACCGAGGCGCCCAAACCGACTGCGCTGAGGATTGCTATCAAACCCATGAGCGCCATAGCTGCGACCAGAGAACGAGAAGCACCGGTCAGGGGCCGGAACCCGAGGGCGGCTAGCACGGCGACGGCGACGACGATCGCCCATGCAAGGTGCAGAGCGAAGGTAAGGGCAGCGCCCTGCCACAGATCAGGCTCGGCGCGCAGCAGACCGATGGCGGCGGC
This sequence comes from Anaerolineales bacterium, assembly GCA_030608865.1. The sequence continues at coordinate 7,738 of JAUWDI010000032.1, forward strand.
ACCGAGGGGCAGGAACAATTCGTACGCGACTGCCGCTCCTGCAAGAGGGGCCAACCGTTCTTCGCGCGCCAGATAATATGCGAGGAGGCCTGCGCCAAGCATAACCAGGCCAAAATCGATCAGGTTGAGTTCTGTGTGCCCGTAAGCGAGCAGGAAAAGTGACTCTGATCCTGTAGCCAGCCCGCCTGCAAGGCCGGCGGTTACGGCAACCAGCAGTCCGGCGACGGCGAAGCTGGCGAGCATACGCAGGAAGAAACGTGGTGAGCCGGTTACCGCTGAAAGTGCAAGACCCAAGAGCGGTCCCATCTGATGGGCGACGAGCGCGCCGGCGAAGAGTAAGGCTCGCTGTTCGAAGCGGAAACCGACGCCGATCAGGAGCCCTGCCAGCAGCGCGAAAACGAAGAAGCCGACATTCGGCGAGACGATTTGAGCGAGGTTTTCGAGGAATGTCTCGCGTTCGTCGGCGCGAAGCTGGGTGAGCATGCGGCGGGCTCGCCTGCGTCGGGCGCGGGAATGAGTCTGGAGTGGATCGAGTGGTTCGCTCATATTTGTACTCATCGTCGTAATGT
>JAUWDI010000139.1 GCA_030608865.1 Anaerolineales bacterium
CGCAGATTGGCCTGATGAGGGATGAAGAGATCGATGTCGTCGCTCGTCAGTCCGGCTTGTTGGATTACCTGCCGCAGCGCTTTACCGATAATGCGTGAGGCAAAGCGGAAGACCTGGTTGCCGTTCATCTTCAACGTATGAAGTCCTTTGTCGATCGTTTCGTGAGTGGGGGGCATGGCTGTTCCCCCGCCCGGCAGGATTAGATGCTCGGCGCCCGACCCATCGGAGCCAAGGACAGATGAAAGCACCCCGGCAGGTTCATCGCTCACCTGCAGGACGACCGCACCGGCGCCGTCGCCGAAAAGCACACAGGTTGAACGATCGGTATAATCGACGAAGCGACTCAGCAGCTCAACACCGATGACGAGCACGTTGTCGCAAACGCCATTGGCGATATATTGCTGGGCTGTGGTGAGCGCGTAGACAAAGCCGGCGCAACCAGCCACAAGCGTAAAGGCGCCCACGTCGCGCGCTCCGAGTGCATGCTGGACTTGCGAAGAGACCGGAGGAGTGAGGTAATCTGGGCTGGAGGTGGCGACGATGATCAAGCCCAAGTCGCGGGCCCGCACATCGGCGATGGCTAGGGCATCGCGCGCTGCGGCGATAGCCATGTCAGATGTATTCTCGGTCGGGCTGACGATCCGGCGTTCACGGATGCCGGTACGTTTGAAGATCCACTCATCACTGGTCTCGACCAAGCGCTCGAGATCGGCATTGGTGAGTACCTGTTCGGGCGTATATTTTCCCCAGCCGACGATATTTGCGTAACGTTCTGACATAAGGATCCTCTCTGGGGATGAATTCTCCCTTACATTCAATCTTTTTTGGGGATAGATCTTGTGATACCACTATACATAACACTATATTGGGTATAAGGTTGCTTCATTGTATGTCATTTCGAACCCCTTCAAGGGGTGAGAAATCCCTGAAACGGCTCAAGAAAAATTCAAGGATCTATTAAATGTAATTTTGTGTTCATTTCAAGGAATCGAGCTCTTACACGCAGCATCACAGGGATTTCTCGGTTGCCTTTTCACGGCTCTCTCACAATGAGAAATGACGAAGAGCCATGCTTGAGCAGTTTGCCAAGAAGGAGTAGATTCAACTCGACAAATGCCACAAACAAGCCGATTCTAGGTCTTAGACTGTGGATTGCTGGACAAAACAAAGGCCTTCAGGTATTATTCCCCGCGTTGCTAATTTTCCTTGGCAGATCGGAAAAAACTGATCAAATGGTGTGTACCGGTGTATTAAATCCGCGTGTTTAAATCAACACAGATCGACCAGGGAAGGTGGGCGCGGATGGTTAGAAAAACAAAATCCACGAAGTCAGACCCTTCAAGGGAGGTCCTATGCCGGATCTCGTAAAAAATATATCCAGCGAGTTGCAGCGCCAAATCGATGCCTTCTCTCCAGAAGTTGAGCTGAAGGATGTCGGAGCCGTCCTAGAAGCGGGCGATGGTATCGCCCGCGTATCTGGCTTATCCGACGTACGTGCTCAGGAGCTCATTCAATTTGAGAATGGGGTTATGGGTATCGCATTCAACCTGGAGCGTGATGCGGTTGGTGTGCTCATCATGGGGGATTACTCCGAGATTTATGAGGGCATGCTCGTCTATACAACCGGGCGCATCGCTTCCGTACCCGTGGGCGAGGGCTTGGTTGGTCGGGTTGTAAACGCGTTGGGTGAACCAATTGACGGGAAAGGAAGCATCCAGTATGACGGTTACCGTCCGGTGGAACGAATCGCGCCGGGCGTTGTCGAGCGCAAAGATGTAGATACACCTGTCCAAACCGGGATTAAGGCGATCGATTCGATGATCCCTGTTGGGCGTGGGCAGCGCGAGTTGATCATTGGCGATCGCCAGACGGGAAAAACAGCGCTTGTAATTGACACGATTATCAATCAGAAGGGTAAGGATCTCATCTGTATCTATGTCGCCATTGGCCAAAAACGTGCGGCCGTGGCGCGGACGGTGGCATTGTTGGAGAGCTTTGGAGCGATGGACCATACCATCGTCGTCGTTGCAGCGGCGGACGATCCCGCGGCTCTGCAATACCTCGCCCCATATGCAGGTTGCGCGATCGGTGAAGAGTTTGCCCAGCGGGGGCTTGATGCGCTAGTCGTGTATGACGATCTCAGTAAACACGCCTGGGCTTATCGCCAGGTTTCTCTGCTACTCAGACGCCCACCTGGCCGTGAGGCCTATCCCGGTGATGTCTTCTACCTGCACAGTCGGCTTCTCGAGAGAGCGGTACGCCTTGCTGATAATTTTGTCATCGTTCCCAAAGAGTTTGAGGGTGCAGCATCTGAAGAAAATGCAGTCGATGGCAAAGTGTACGGTGGACCGCTGGCGGAACATGAAGTGAATGAAGCGCATAAGGCGATGGACGATTCCGCGAAATATCGTGCAACCATCGTCGCTGGAAGCGGGGGTTCCCTGACCGCGCTGCCAATCATCGAGACGCTGCTGGGCGATGTTTCAGCATACGTTCCAACCAATGTTATTTCAATCACTGATGGGCAGATATATTTGGAGAGCGATCTCTTCAATGCCGGTATTAGACCAGCGATCAACGCTGGGCTTTCCGTTTCACGCGTAGGCGGCGATGCGCAGACGAAGGCAATGAAGCAGGTTGCCGGGCGTTTGCGCCTCGATATGGCAGCTTATCGTGAAGTAGCTGCCTTTGCACAATTTGGTTCAGATCTCGATTCCGCGACTCAAGCTCAGCTCAGCCGCGGGCAGCGCCTGCAGGAGATTCTAAAGCAGCAGCAGTACAAGCCGATGGAATTGGAAGAACAGATTGTCATCCTTTTTGCCGCCACGAATGGCTACGCAGACGATGTGCATGTCGATCAGATTAGCACATGGGAGGGTGCACTATTGCGTAATATTGAGACTTCCCATTCTGATATCCTCAAAGATATCGCAAAGGCGAAAAGCATCACTGACAAAACAGAGGAAAATCTACACAAGGCGGTCGAAACTTTCAACCGTAGCTGGTTAGATTAGATTGAGTTCGCGGGAGTTCTGAAATGGCTTCAGCCCGAGAGATGCGGCTCCGTATTCGGAGTGTTGATAATATCGCCCAGGTCACGCGGGCTCTGCAAGCTGTCAGCGCAAGCCGATTGAGGAAAGCGGAAGCCAGGGTTCGGGAAACACGCCCCTATGCCGAAAAAGCGTGGCAGGTGCTGCGCCATCTTTCGAATCAACCGGGCAGCGATCAGGTTCATCCATTTCTCGCTGTTCCACCTGAAGTTAAGAAGATCCTGGTCATCCTTATCAGTGGAGACCGCGGTCTGGCAGGGGCATACAATACGAATGTGGTGCGATATACGCTTGAAACCTTCCGGGAAGCAGAAGTTCCGGTGAGCTATATTGCCGTAGGTCGAAAGGGCCGGGACTTATTGATCCGTCGTCGTCTTGATGTCATGGCGGAATTCAGTGATCTTCCGGCTGAACCCACATTTGCTGATGTTTCAGCTATCGGTCGCTTGGCGATGGATGAATTTGTGAGTGGTAAGGTCCAGCAGGTTTATCTCGTATATACGGACTTCGTCAACCTGCTGCGTCAAATCCCGAGCAGGAAGCTGCTGCTTCCAGTCAGTTTCGAAGAGATTCGAATCGGCAGAAACGAAGAAGTCGTTCAAACCGAGCAAACAATAAAAGAAGGACCAGAAGCCACATACATCTACGAACCCAGCCAAGAAGCATTGATTAACATGATCGTACCCAGGCTTACGGAGCTTCAGGTCTACCAGGCGATAACGGAGTCGCTAGCCAGCGAGCATGCAGCACGGATGGT
>JAUWDI010000065.1 GCA_030608865.1 Anaerolineales bacterium
ACCCAGGCTTCTGCTTCGGATGAACCCCTGGGGGGCAGCATGAGAAGAACAGGGATCTTTACGTTCATAGGATGGTCAGCAGGAGTCAACCGAGGGAAGGTCGACTCCGATAATTTTGCCGCTATTTGTTCTCGGTTTCGATGAGTCCAAGGGTTCCATCCCTTCGTCGATATAGTATATTAACCTGATTGTTAACAACATCGAGGAAAATAAAGAAATCCTCATGCCCCAAGAGCTGCATTTGCTCAACCGCTTCGCTCTCATCCATAGGGATTAGGAAGTGACGTTTTCGCCGTACGATCATCTCTGAGGGATCATCCTCCTCTTCACTCGGCAGCGGTTCGTAAGAAGCTACTTCTGCAGCCGATCTGCCATCCCCGCGGCTTCTCCAATGGCGGCCCTTGTAGCGCTCAATCTGACGATGGATCTTGTCCAGCACAAGATCAACAGAGGCGAACATATCTTCCGTTCTCTCCTCTGCGCGCAGCACCACACCCTTGCCGCGGATGGTTAATTGGGCGACCTGGCGATCCTTCGCGTTACGAGCGGTTTTCGCATGGGTCAAGTCAACTTGAGCCTGATCAATGATATCCAGATATCGATCCAGTTTTCCAACCTTTGTCTCGACGTAATCACGCAACTTGTCGCTGAGTTCCATATTTTTGGCATTAATTTCAATTTGTACAGCCATTAGCAACCCCTTTCATGTCGTTGACGTACACGGATTCGCAGTTCATGCTCTTCCTACAGTTAAACAAAATACCTGCGCTGCCCCCGCGTTAAGGAGAGCGATTGCGCAGTTTTTTAGCGTTGCTCCGGATGTCAGCAAATCATCTATGAGAACAATGGATTGATCTTGAACGATGCGTGTGTCAGCTCGAAAAGCACCTTCAACATTTACGTGGCGCTCTTGGCGATCCAAGCCCACTTGCGACTGGGTCTCCCGCACCCGTTCAAGTGCGTTATTGAATAAATGTAACTTCAATTCTTTTGCGAATGAAGTAGCGATCAAAGTAACCTGATTATACCCTCTTTGCCGTAGCCGCACATCAGCCAACGGGACCGGAATCACGCAATCTGCCCTCCATCTCGTTTGATGGTAAACGTTGACCAACCAGGAGGCCATCTCGTTGGCAAGCGCTTGATCAGATCGGTACTTCAATTTTAATATTGCAGAACTAAGCGGTTTTTTGTAATGAGCGAAGGATCGTACATGGATGCGATGCGGCCAATCCTCACATATTGGGCAAATAATTCCTTTCTCGAGGGGAAACCCACAAGCAGTGCAAGAGCGGCCTTTAGGTGCGATGATGCGCTCATTGCATTCTTCACACCATACCTTGCCAGTCACGTTGCAGCCTGCACAACGCGGGGGAAAGATCAGATCGATGGTTTGCTTGAGCCAGCACGTAAACCAGCCCAGGCTTTTATGCGGAATGGATCGCTTCACCGGGCACCCCTCCCCGAGTTAGCAGAAGCGAGTGCGGCGTTCTTAAAACATAGCCGCCATTGGGGAAGTTATGAGCAAGAGCGCGGCCGGCCCCAGCAGGATCAACATGATCGAGGGGAAGATAAGCAGCGCAATCGGGAAGATCATTTTGATCGGCGCGCGGTGAGCTTCCTCTTCCGCCATCTGCCGCCTGCGAACACGCATCTGATCCGATTGGATCCGGAGAACCTTCGCCATGCTCACACCAAGCTGTTCGGACTGGATGACGGCCGCGACGAAGCTTGTGAACTCCGCAACATCGAGCCTATCGGCCATATCGCGCAATGCTTCCCTTCGCAATTTGCCAAGCCCGATCTCTTGAATGACCCGCCCAAACTCCAAAGCGAGTTCGTCTTCCCACTTTTGGTTCACCTTGCGCATCGCTGCATCAAAACCAAGACCAGCTTCAACACAGATCGTCAATAGGTCAAGCGCATCCGGAAGTCCCCGGAAAACAGCCTTTTGCCTGGCTGAAACCTTGCTTGATAGCCATAGATCTGGCATGAAGTAACCGAGCGCCGTAAAGAGCGCCGCAATTCCTAAACCCTGAAGCCAATTACGCCCCGAGATCGAGAAAACCAAGAATAAACCGCCACCCATTACTACTGCCAGGACGAAGCGTAGGGCGATGAAAAAAGACGGCTCCATTTGCATCGGATTGCCAGCTTTAATGAGTTTTAACCGAGCGGATTCTAGCGTCGCCTGAGGAGTGAAGCGGGCGGCGATCATGCCAATCTTATTAAAGATTGGCAGCATAACTCGTTCATAAAAACGCTGAGAAAGCTCGATCTCCTCAAGCGTCATCGCCTCCTCGCTAACGCTGTACTCCGCCAGGCGGCTGGAGATGGGGTCAGAAGCTTGCGGCGCTCGTATCCCAGCGACAACCAGGACAGCAGCCAAGACGAGAATGCCAACGATGATTGCAATTGTTAGTAAAGGCATTAATCCGCTCCTTGTTCTCCCATGACGTTCATTCAGCCACTGCCAAAACTTTAGATGTCGATATCAACGATTTTCTGCGTGGCTATAAAACCAGTGATGATCATGACCGCTGCAAGAACGATGATTGGGATACCGCAACTTCGCGTCTCCGGATTAAAGAACTGCATGATATAGGACCGGTTTATCAAGAAAAGTAAAGCCACGAGAGCGATGGGCATCGCAGAGATTACCCAGGCTGTCGCCCGCCCCTGAGCTGTTAGTGCTTGGATTTCACCCTTGATCCGAACACGTTCTCTAATCGTGAATGAAATCGAATCCAGGATCTCGGCCAGATTACCCCCGACCTCACGCTGAACATTGATTGCGGTGATCACTAGATCGAGGTCCTCACTATTGATTCGACGCAGTAGATGCTCAAGGGCATCCTCCATCATGATGCCAAGCTGCATCTCCTGCACCACGCGGTGGAATTCTTCGTTAATCGGTTTTGGAAGTTCGCGGCTGACGGCTTCCATCGCCTGGAGAGTTGAGAACCCAGCTCGTAAGCCATTCACCATCAAGTTGAGCATATCGCTTAACTGATTGTCGAACTTCTTCAGGCGACTTTTCTCCTGCCGCTTTACATACATACGCGGCACAAAAGCACCGAGGATCATCCCAACAACCGCGAATATCATCGAGCTGCTGATGATAAATCCAATAACTCCAAAAGCAACTATTGAGATCACAATTACGGCAATGTATTCAGCCGGTCGGAGCTTCAGGTCCGCCCGAGCGAGGTCTCGAGAGAGATTATTAAAGAGATCTGAGCCCTCACCAGCCCGTTCCAGGTAATCGGCTATAATCGAGCCGCGCTGGTTTTTTGCTTCGTCAGCAGATGTGGAGACAACCTGCCCCTCAGCATAACGGCCTAAGCGCTCCTCTACAATCGATCGCTCACCCAGAAACGTCATAGCCAAACCAACTACCAGGAGTAGAAGCCCCAGCCCGCCTCCAATCATGAGAATCGTTTGTGGATTCATCGCCTAGTACCCCTTTGACCTGGTGCCTACACCGAAGATTGCTGCAGGCAAATTAATACCGCTTGCTTCAATCTTATCGATAAATCTTGGTCGTAAGCCAGTTGGGCGGAGTCGTCCGATAACCTTGCCATCCTCAAATCCAGTTTGCTCAAATATGAAAATATCCGTCATCGTGATCACATCACCTTCCATGCCCTGGATTTCGGCAATATGAGTCAATTTACGAGTACCATCACGAAGTCGTTCAAGATGGCAAACAAGCTCAAGGGCGGATGAGATTTGCTCCCGAATGGCGCGGATGGGAAGTTCTACTCCTGACATAAGGGTCATGGTTTCAATGCGGGCCAGTGTGTCCCTCGGACTGTTTGAGTGGGCCGTCGTCATGGATCCTTCATGGCCAGTGTTCATCGCCTGGAGCATGTCGAGCGCCTCTTTTTCGCGGATCTCACCTACGATAATCCGGTCGGGCCTCATTCGCAACGAGTTGACGACGAGGTTTTGAATCGTGACCTCACCCCGACCTTCGATATTCGGTGGTCGAGATTCAAGGGTGATAACATGCTCCTGCCTTAACTGCAGCTCTGCCGCATTCTCGATCGTAATAATTCGCTCATCACCAGGGATGTATTGCGAAATGATATTCAACATGGTGGTTTTCCCGGAACCGGTACCACCGGAAATAACCATATTAATTCTCGCGATCACACATGCTTTTAGGAACTCAACGGCTTCAGGAGTAATCGTGCCCCATTCTATCAATTGATCGGCTGTGATGGGATCTCGAGCGAATTTCCGGATCGTGAGGGTGGGTCCGACAAGAGATATGGGCGGGATGATGGCATTCACACGTGAACCATCCGGTAGCCGGGCGTCAACATACGGGCTAGACTCATCAATCCGTCGTCCTAAGGGAGCCACAATACGATCGATGATCCGCATCAAGTGATCGTCGCTCTCGAAAGTCGCAGGTTCACGAAAGATTTTTCCGTGCCGCTCGACGTATATCTGCTTGGCTCCGTTCACCATGATTTCTGTGATCGTGCTATCTGCGAGTAGCGGTTCGATGGGTCCTAAGCCAAGAATCTCAGCGACGATCTGCTCAAAAAGGCGCCTTCGCTCCGGTCTTGAGAGGACAATCCTCTCATCGGCCAGGATATTCTCAAATAGCTCCTCGATCGTCTGGCGCACCTCCGCTGTCTGGCTGACATCCATGGAGGGATCCAATTCGCCGAGTAATTTATTTTGTACTCGAGTCTTCAAATCGTGGTATGTATCTCGCTGCCCAGAACTTGGCGGTGCAACACGACGTGCAGAGAGACCGCTCATCCGTGATGAGCTTTCAATCGCTTCCCCATCTTGATCGTTTTCTTCGGCGATGGCAGGTACGTTTTCTTCAGCCTGGCCTTGTTCGATCCTCTTCAATAACGACACGTTACACGCTCCTTATTCAGCAGCGATTCGCTTCACAACAAACATGTTACCGACTGAATAACCCCGCACGTTCGGCTTCGATCTCCTCTTCATCTTCCAAAACTTCAACCAGTACACGTTCTTTGATGTTTCTGAGAATACTGAAAATACTCTTTGCCGCTGGTTGACCTTTGTCACTGAGAAGGAGAGGAGAACCACGGTTTATTGAAGTCGTTATCGCCCGTTCATCGAGAGGGATCTCCGCATCCACGGTGCACTTTAGATTTTCCGATACCGCATCAGAGGAAATCCCCGAACGCTTATCCGTCTTGTTCAAGACAAAGAATATTCGCTCCTTCGGGAATTCTAAGACACCCAGTAAGTCGAACAGCAATCTGGTGTCTTTAATTGAGGGTATCTCTGGAGTGGCAATGGTGATCAGCAGATCGGCAACATCTAACACTGCCAATGTAATGTCATCCATGTTGGAACTTGTGTCAACGACAACATAGGCGAAATTTTGTCTTAGGAATTGGATGACATTCCGTACTTGCTTGGCGGTGACTTCATCTGCCACCTCCGGCCGTGGCGGCGCGGCGAGAACCCGCAACCCGGTACTATGCCGGAGTAGGACCTCATCGACGAACTCTGCATCTAGTTCCTCTGCTCGGCTGGCCAAATCAATAAAACTATTCTTAGCCTGCAAATTCAACGAGACGGCAACATCACCGAATTGCAGCGCAGCATCTACGAGCACTGTTGGAGTATCTGCAGTGTCTAAGCCAACGGCGATGTTTGTCGCCAACATGGAACACCCAACACCGCCCTTGGCGCTATAAACAACCATAACTTTTCCTTCAGGGCGCAGCGATCCAGAAGGTCCTCCTCCTGGACCTTGAACTACGACTGAAGGCAGAGATTGGCTTGCTTTGTCTTTCTGTTCGTGTGCAAAAACTGACAATGTCCTGATCGTGGATATCAGCTCGTCCGCAGATGGCGGTTTTGCTAGAAAATCCCTGGCTCCTGCACGCATCGCCCGGCGAACGTAGTCAGAGTCATTGTTCACAGAAAGCATGACGATTTGAGCGAAGGGAACGTCTCTCACCAGCCCCTCAGTGGCTGTGATCCCGTCCATATCCGGCATATTGATATCCATGATAACGACATCGGGCTCCGTTTCACGAGCCATTTCAATCGCTTCTATGCCGGTTCGCGCAGCACCTACGACGAC
>JAUWDI010000056.1 GCA_030608865.1 Anaerolineales bacterium
GGCGCGACGGTCCACAGCCGCTGTCGCAAGTCTCGTGGCTGGTGTTGGTTATTGATCTTCGGAGAGCGATTCAAGAAACTCGATGTTGTTTTCGGTTTGTGCGATGCGGTGCAAGAGTGCTTCGGTGGCTGTTGTGAGGTCCATTCCAGCTCCGACCGGCGGTTCTATCATTTGAGCGAACATCCGCCGCATCAGCCACACACGCCGCGTGAGATCTGGCCCAAGTAATAGTTCCTCACGACGAGTCGAGGAGCGATCGATATCAAAGGCGGGGAAGACTCGCCTCTCCTGCAGCTTGCGTGAGAGGTGAAGTTCCATGTTCCCAGTTCCCTTAAATTCCTCGTAAATAACATCATCCATGCGTGAGCCCGTGTCGACAATAGTTGTGGCGATGATTGTAAGTGACCCACCTTCCTCAATATTCCGCGCCGCTCCGAAGAACCGCTTCGGCGGGTAGAGCGCTGCGGGATCGATGCCACCCGAGAGTGTCCTGCCTGAGGGCGTCACCATCAGGTTATAAGCTCTTGTGAGGCGCGTTATCGAATCGAGAAGAATGGCGACATCCTTCCCGCACTCCACCAAACGCTTGGCTCTTTCCAGAGCCATTTCCGCCGCACGGACATGTGAAGTAACCGGTTCATCAAACGTGGAGGCAATCACTTCTGCATCGACCGAACGGTCCATATCGGTCACTTCTTCCGGCCGCTCGCCAATGAGCGCAACCATGAGGTGAACCTCAGGATACTTCAGAGAAATCGCATTGGCGATTTGCTTTAATACCGTCGTTTTCCCCGCCTTCGGTGGCGAGACAATTAACCCCCGCTGCCCTTTACCGATGGGCGCGACCAGATTGATCAACCGCGTGGCGAGCGTGAAGCGATCCGTCTCGAGATCAAATCGTTCCTCCGGGAAGATCGGTGTAAGATCGTTGAACCTGGGCCGGTCCTTCGCATCTTCCGGATCCATTCCATTGATCGATTCAACGCGGAGCAAACCGAAGTATTTCTCTGTATCTTTCGGAGGACGGATTTGGCCGATGATCATATCCCCTGTTCGCAATTTAAAGCGTCTCATCTGGGATTGCGAGACATAAATATCATTGCGACCCGGGAGATAGTGATCTGCGCGCAGAAACCCCATCCCCTCGTTCATGATTTCCAACACACCCCCGCGCAGCTCCAGCCCTCTACGCTCCGCATCCGACTGCATAATCCGGATAATCAAGTCCTCTTTTTTCATGCGGGAGGCGCCGCTCACATCATACTCTTTCGACAAATCCCTCAGGTCGGACAGAGTCATTCCTTCTAGTTGCCCAATATTCATTAATGTACTCCCAATGGAAAATTTCGTATATGGCTTCTATCGATTAGTACTCGCGATTAATAAGTAGGTAACCACATATAGTGATATATATTCGAGGATAGCTCAAATGTTATTCTGGTCAGAGTTGGTTGAAGGGGGTGTTGCCCTGAGACAACAAGTCTTCTTGAACGCAGGCATTATAGCACGCAGAAAGGACGGAAGCAAGCAGAGCTCCAGTCCCATTCACAACCCACGCTCCTAAAGTTTCCCTGCCCTCACCAATAAGACCCAAAACGAATCGTTCCGAAAACTTCCTATTTTGCGCTTCTGAAGATTTTGAACTTAATACTTAACCGTGGTGGTTGTTCTGTGCGCCGTTTTTCTCATGCTGTGACACCTACTGATCCGCAGCGAGGTCAGCCGATACGATCGTATTGAATCTCGCTTACCGTCATCAGTTTGTCCCAACGGTGTGTTGCGATGATCTCACGTACGGTTCCGGTTACCCCTCTCATTACGATGCTGTGCGTTCGTGCGCCAGTACCGGAGTAGTTCACCCCATCCACCAACTCGCCGTCGGTGATCCCCGTGACGGCAAAGAAGATGTCATCCGTAGCGACGAGGTCATCGATCCTTAGCACTTTTTCCAAATCGTAGCCTAGATCCTTCGCCGCCTTCGTCTCGGCTTCATTTCTAGGATACAACCGCCCCTGGATCTCACCGCCCATGCATTTCAACGCGCAGGCGGCAAGGACACCTTCGGGAGTCCCGCCAACACCGATTAATAGGTCGATGCCCGAGCCCTGTTGCGCGGCCAATATTGCGCCGGCGACATCACCGTCGGTAATTAACCGGATTCGAGCACCGGTCTCGCGGACGCGCTGGATCAGTTCCTCGTGGCGCGGGCGTTCTAGAATAACCACTGTCAGGTCATCCACATCTGCGCCTTTTTCACGAGCGATCGCATTTAAATTCACCTCGATAGGCGCGTCAATATCGATATGCCCCTTCCCCCGTCGACCGACCGCTATCTTATGCATGTAAACAATCGGTCCGGGATTGAACATCGAACCGCTCTCGGCCAGGGCGACGGTCGCGACGGAACCCTGTCTCCCTTGGGCGAGAAGACGCGTGCCTTCAACCGGGTCCACAGCGATATCCAATGCTGGCCCGTTCCCCGTTCCAAGTTTCTCGCCGTTGAAAAGCATCGGCGCTTCATCCTTCTCGCCCTCGCCAATGACGATAACTCCGTCGATATCGATTGAATTTAACACCAGGCGCATCGCATCCACTGCCGCCTGGTCCCCATCCTCTTTCTGCCCTCGACCCATCCACCGTCCAGCTGCGAGCGCTGCCGCCTCCGTGACGCGGGCGAGATCTAACGCGAGATTGTGCGATGGTTTTGTTTTCATTCAAACACTCTCCGAGTTTGTGATTTACCCTGTGGCAGTTATTACAATCGCAAGAAAGTACCCTATTACGGCTGACCAAAGCCAGGTATCGATTCTATCCAGAGCTCCACCGTGACCGGGGAGCAATGCCCCTGTATCCTTCTCGCCGATTTGACGTTTGAACATACTTATTCCGAGATCACCTATCGGCGCTATCGTGCTAATTGCCCCGCCGATGATCGCACCCGAAATCGCGTTTATACTCGCGAGCGGGCCAGCCCCTATTCGCCAAAGCAAACCCATACCCGCGCCGCATAAAATTCCCATTCCAATGCCTGCAAGGTAGCCCTCCCAGGTTTTTTTTGGACTCACGCGAGGGGCGAGCTTATGACGACCAAACCGTCGCCCAAAAAGGAGGGCTGCAGAATCCGCAATCCAAATTGACATCAGGGACAATAAGAACCACCAAAGGCCATCGGGCATGCGACGGATCGTTATAAGGAAGGCTCCAATCCACCCGACATAAAGTATCCCTGTGAGGGTCAGGGCAAAGTCCGTTCCTGATTTAGGTGCTCCCCGCTCGAAGTCGATCACATGCCAGGTCAAGGCGACAAAAACGATGCCTGCGAGAAGAATATAATCAACCTCGAATCCAAAATAGATGCGGACAAGTACTATGGAGATAACGCCAATGATTAATAAGGGTATTGCCGGACGGTAACCGCCAGCAAAAAAAAGGCTGCCGTATTCGTAGGCAGCCATTGCTAGAATACCCATGATGCAAACTGCGTACAACCAACTACCATCGGCAATAACCCACGCAATCAGTGGGAAGAGCAGGAGAGCAATAGCACTTCGCTCACGCAGCATATTTACCTTTAGGATGCCTTGTCTGAGATGCGCCCGTAGCGACGTTCGCGCTGTGCGTAGACATGTAGCGCCTCTAGCAATTCTTCAGGATCGAAATCGGGCCAGTAGGTGGTTGTGACATACCACTCTGAGTAGGCACCTTGCCAGATGAGGAAATTACTCACACGCATCTCACCTGACGTCCGAATGATCAAATCTGGATCGGGTGATTCGGAAGTGAAGAGGTAGCGGCCGACGGTGGATTCGGTGATTTCCTCAGGTTGAATACCGTCCGCGATCATCTCCCTGATAGCACAAACAATCTCGTCCCGACCGCCATAGTTCCATGCCACGTTGAGAATCAACCTGTCGTTTTTCTCTGTAATTTTAATGGCCTGCTTGACCTTATCTTGAAGGGCTGGTTTCAGCTGTTCAAGACGTCCGATGTGGCGTAATTGAACGCCATTTTCATTAAGTGATTTCAACTCTCTATCGATTACATCCTCGAGAATATTAATCAATCCTTTCACTTCTGCCGGAGGGCGCTTCCAGTTCTCCGTCGAGAATGCGTAGATTGTAAGATACTTGATTCCGTATTCCGCGGCGGCTTCGAGGATCCGACGCAGGTTATCAACACCAGCGCGGTGCCCTGCCATGCGCGGCAAGCCGCGCGAGCGCGCCCAACGACCGTTGCCGTCCATGATGATGGCAACGTGCTCAGGGATTTTCTCTGGAAGTTTAATCTCAGATTCGTTTGTCATAGGATGCGTGAAATTTTGATCAACCTTCAAGGACCTCAGTTTCTTTTCGTTCCCCGATCTCATTGATCTGGTCAATGTGTTGATCTGTTAGCTTCTGGAGATCATCCTCTCCGCGCTTTAGTTCGTCCTCCGAAATCATCTTCTCGCGCTCGAACTCGCGCAAGTCATTCTGGGTATCCCTGCGCACGTTCCGTACTGCAACGCGGCCTTCCTCCGCTCGATTCTTTACAACACGAACGAGTTCAAGGCGGCGTTCTTCGGTCAACGGGGGAATGCTCAAGCGGATAAGCTTACCATCGTTATTGGGATTTAGACCCAGATCGGAAGACATGATCGCGCGCTCAATATCTTTAATGCTGGCCGGGTCGAAAGGACGGATTGTGAGAAGCCGCGGTTCAGGGGCAGATATTGTTGCGAGCTGCATTAACGGCGTTGGGTTACCGTAGTATTCAACAGATAGACGATCGACAAGAGCGGGAGAGGCGCGGCCTGTTCGAATTGAGGCGAGATCATCCTCAAAGGAACTGATCGCTCCTTTCATGCGAGTTTGAGCCTCTACGAGTGCATCCTGTACCATAGATACTCTCCTTTTTTCGACCTTACCTTAAGTGTGGGTTCCTTATAAGGATAGCTCAATTTCGATTTTTTTGTGAAGGGATAACGTTAATAAATCCCAAAGAGCGTGTATACCCGTTGCTCTGGAGAAGAACCATCTTCCCAGCTCTCGCCACTAAGCATTATCCCTGAAATGAGTATCCGGGACAACGTTTATTTTTAGGGAATTTACGTATCTGAGATTTCAGTGCCAACCGGCTCACCCAGAACAGCTCGTGTGAGGCTGTCGGATTGCCACATATCCAAAACCAGGATTGGGAGTTTGTTGTCCATGCAAAGGGAGATCGCCGTGCTGTCCATAACTTCTAAACGCCTGCTGAGCGCATCGATATACGTGAGATGGTCAAAGCGTTTTGCGTCTGGCTTTTTTTGCGGATCGGCATCGTAGACGCCATCGACTTTCGTAGCTTTTATCACGATGTCGGCTTCAATTTCCATCGCTCTCAAAGCTGCTGCAGTATCGGTGGAGAAATACGGATTTCCAGTTCCTCCACCGAGGATCACTATTCGGTCCTTTTCCAGGTGGCGAATTGCGCGACGACGTATATAGGGTTCCGCCACGGCGCGCATCTCTATAGCCGACATCACTCTCGTAACCGATCCACCACGCTCGAGCGCGTCCATAAGCGCTAGAGAGTTCATCACGGTCCCGAGCATTCCCATGTAATCAGCTGTGGCCCGTTCCATGCCACGTTCGATCCCTTCCAGACCGCGCCAGAGGTTCCCCGCACCTATGACAATTGCGATTTGGACACCGAGGGCGCGAACCTCTTCTACCCGCGCAGCTACTTTCTCTGCCTTTCGGGGATCAATGCCAATGCCGCCATCTCCCGCCAGAACTTCACCGCCGAGTTTGAGTAGGATTCGTTGGTATACAGGATCAGCCATTTTATTCCCTCATAAATTCTTGGGTAATTATCGCCTTAAGCAATCGGGCCAACAAATTGTTGGCCCGATTTATTACGCTAGCTCCTCGCCGATTTCCCATCGTTTAAACCGTCGTAAGGTGACGTTCTCCCCCGTGCTCACGATTACATCATTCAATAAATCGGTTACAGTCTTGGAATCATCCCGAATGTATTCTTGCCGCATGAGGCATGTTTCATCGAGGAATTTAGTTAGCCTGCCTTCGATGATCCGATCTATGACCTTCTCCGGCTTTCCCTCACCCAGGGCACGTTTGTGTGCGATCTCCCGCTCAGCTTTGATGACTTCTTCCGGGACATCTTCTTCATGTACCCACTGCGGCGCAGAGGCCGCAATCTGAAGGGCGATCTCGTGGGCAAATTCACGGAAGCCATCTGTGCGAGCAACAAAGTCCGTCTCGCAATTGACCTCCACCATTACCCCCACCCTGCCATCACCGTGGCTGTACAGCTCGAGCCTCCCGTTGCGGGTCTCTCGATTAGCGCGCTTCTTTGCATCAGCCAATCCTTGTTCACGCAAAAGGACGGACGCCTTATCCATATCGCCGTTGGTCTCTTCTAGGGCTTTCTTACAATCGAGAACGCCAACGCCTGTTTTTTCACGCAGAGCTTTTACGTCTTC
>JAUWDI010000041.1 GCA_030608865.1 Anaerolineales bacterium
GTGCCGCTTCTCGGTCTCGTATTCCACATGCGCTATTGCTATTGTGATCCCCCGTTCTTTCTCCTCCGGCGCATTGTCGATCGAATCAAACGGCCGAAAGTCAGCATCCCCACTAAACGATGCGTATTTCGTGATCGCCGCGGTTAACGTCGTCTTCCCATGGTCTATGTGCCCCATGGTTCCTACGTTCATGTGCGGCTTCGTCCGCTCAAATTTCTCCTTGGCCATGATCTTTCCCGCTCCTTATTAAAATAATGACTAGATCAAATTCCTCAGGGTCCTCAGCGGACTCCTACTAAAAGCCGATCGGTGACCTCTGCGGCCACCTTGGCGTAATGATCAAACTCCATTGTGAATACGCCCCTGCCCTGCGTGAGGGAACGTAAGATGGTTGCATAACCGAACATCTCGCCAAGTGGAATCATAGCCGTGATGGCTTGAACTCCACCGGGACGGAGCTCAATTCCCTCAATTTCGGCTCGTCGCGAGCCGAGATCTCCGGTGATATCGCCCACATGTGCCTCTGGGATAACAATCTCGGACAGCATAACAGGTTCAAGCAGTACCGGATCGGCACGTTGAACCCCTTCCTTAAAAGCCATGGATCCTGCCATCTTGAAGGCCATGTCACTCGAATCCACTTCGTGAAAAGAGCCATCCAGAAGCGTCACCTTGACATCAATCAAAGGATATCCGGCGAGGACGCCCCCCTCAGCTGCCTCGCGCACACCTTTCTCAACTGCTGGTATATATTCTCGGGGAATCACACCACCCCTGGTTTTATCTTCGAAAATAATATCGGAACCCGGATCGGCCGGTTCTATCGCCAGAACAACATGGCCGAATTGTCCGCGTCCACCTGTTTGTTTTACATACCGATATTCAACCTCGGGCACTTCACGGCGGATAGATTCGCGATACGCTACCCGCGGGCGTCCGATTTTTGCTTGAACATTAAATTCGCGTTTCATGCGGTCGACGAGGACTTCGAGATGCAGCTCCCCCATGCCCCAAATCAAGGTCTGACCCGTATTCTCATCCGCACCTACGCGAAATGTTGGATCCTCTTCCGACAGTTTGTGCAGCGCTTCCGATAACCGATCCTGGTCAGCAAGCGTCTTCGGTTCGATGGCGACAAAGATGACTGGATCTGGGAAAGTAATCGTCTCAAGCAAGATCTGGTTAGCAGCATCACATAATGTATCGCCAGTAAACGTGTTCTTCATCCCTAGAACTGCGCCAATATCACCTGCAGCGACTTCTTCAATATCCTCCCGGCGGTCGGCGTACATCCTCAGCAGCCGGCCGACGCGTTCCTTTTTCCCGGCCGAGCTGTTATATACCGTCGACCCCTTCTTGATCTTCCCGGAGTACACACGGAAATAAGCCAGTCGTCCAACATAGGGATCCGTTACAATCTTGAAAACCAACGCGCTGAGTGGTTCTTCATCATCTGGTGGACGGGCGATTTCTTCCTCTGTCCCCGGCTTGACTCCCACAACATCAGGGATATCCACTGGCGATGGAAGGAAATCCACAATCGCATCGAGCAGCGACTGGATACCTTTATTTTTCAATGCAGAGCCACAAAATACGGGGGTTACTTTGCTCTCGAGCACAGCCTGTCGTAGAGCGGTCTTAAGTTCATCCGTGCTGATTTCCTTACCTTCGATGAATTTATCTGTAAGCGATTCGCTGGTTTCAGCGATTCGCTCGATCATCGCCTGGCGGCGTGTCGCAACCTCTTCTTTAAGTTCATCAGGCACATCAGATATCTCTCGAGATGCGCCCAATTCGTCCGTCCAAAGGATGAGTGATTCTTCAATCAGATCGACCACACCCTTGAATTTCGCTTCCTCCCCAACCGGCATTTGCACGGCGATTGGGTTGGCCGCGAGGCGCTCGCGGATCATCTCGATCGTGCGTTCAAATGATGCTCCAACACGGTCCATTTTATTGACGAAACAAATCCGCGGCACACGGTATAAATCCGCCTGCCGCCAGACAGTCTCGGACTGCGGTTCGACTCCCTGGACAGCGTCGAATACTACGACGCCGCCGTCAAGCACGCGCAACGATCGCTGCACTTCCGCTGTGAAGTCGATATGCCCTGGGGTGTCGATAAGATTAATCACGTAATCCCGCCAATGGGCCGTTACAGCTGCGGAGACAATCGTGATACCCCGCTCGCGCTCCTGCTCCATCCAATCGGTTACAGTAGTCCCGTCATCAACCGAACCAAGACGATGCGTCCGACCGGTATAGAACAGGACCCGTTCGGTCATCGTCGTTTTTCCGGCATCGATATGGGCGATGATGCCAATATTTCGGTAGCGTTCTAACGGAAATTCGCGTGTCATAATCTACTGTGATCCAGGATCTTCCTAGATCTTGTCCTCACTTACCAACGATAATGGGCAAAAGCACGATTTGCCTCTGCCATTCGGTGCGTGTCTTCGCGCTTCTTGATCGCCGCGCCGGTCTTATTCGCGGCGTCCATCAATTCCCCAGCGAGCTTCTCAGCCATTGTTTTGCCGGGACGTGCTGTAGCTGCGGCAAGGATCCATCGCATCGCTAGCGCGGTGCGCCGGGAAGGTCTAACTTCCACAGGGACCTGATAGGTTGCGCCGCCTACTCGACGAGGTTTTACTTCAAGCGTTGGAGTGGTGTTCTGAATGGCTTCCTCGAAAATCTCAAGTGCCGGACGTTTAGTGCGCTCTTCCATAAGATCAAGGGCATCATAGAGTATCCGTATGCTGATACTCTTCTTCCCCTTCTTCATTAACCGGTTGATCATCCCGGTAACAAGCGTGCTGTTGTATCGAACGTCAGGTTCAATTTTCCGCTTCTCTGGTTTCGAACGTCTCATCGCTTTCCCTGTGCGCTTTCTTTGATTATGGAATCGGCCGTCGAATAATCTATGACCAATCTGCTAAGAGCTTATTCGCTCGGTTTCTTCCCACCGTACTTCGAACGGCCCCGCCTGCGATCCTCAACACCAACACTGTCAAGAGTGCCGCGTATAATGTGATACCGCACACCTGGCAGATCTTTCACCCTACCTCCGCGCACGAGTACAACGGAGTGTTCCTGAAGTGAATGACCTTCGCCGGGGATATAAGCGGATACCTCAATGCCATTCGTGAGACGCACCCTTGCCACCTTCCGCAATGCGGAGTTGGGTTTTTTCGGAGTTTGTGTTTTTACCTGCGTACAAACACCGCGTTTCTGTGGTGCGCCCTTCGGAAGCATAATGCGCCGCTGCTTCGTCGAATTATAGATGTACTGCAGCGCCGGCGACTTGCTCTTCGAACGCTTCTCTTTACGTCCTTTGCGAACCAATTGATTTATCGTAGGCACAGTCTGCCTCCAGACAATGACGGGGCTAGATGCCCCAGCTCACAAGCCAGTAAGGGAGGCCATCGGACGTGCGCGATGGCCTCGCCTGATAACTCCTGTATTCAATTCAGGCAGCTTCAAACCATCTGCCTGTGTCTAAAATCAATGACCAAGAATTTTACCATGCGCCCAAATGAGCGTCAAGGAATGAGACTAAGCGTAACCCCAGTTATTATCGCTAGAATTTGGGGTTCATATCCAGCAACCCAAGACCCAGTCGGGGTGGTCGCGAACGCTCATCCTCTTTACCAAAACGGATCATCTCACCTTCGTCCGTGATTGCCTCCACAGAGAGCCCAAGGCTTTGTAGTTCTTTTACCAGGACACGGAAAGAAGCAGGGATCCCGGGTTCGTTTACATGCTCGCCCTTGACGATGGCTTCATAGGTCTTCACCCGACCCTGGACATCATCAGATTTGATCGTCAGCATCTCCTGGAGCGTATGCGCTGCGCCGTAGGCCTCGAGTGCCCAGACTTCCATTTCCCCGAAGCGCTGCCCACCAAATTGTGCCTTTCCACCCAGAGGTTGCTGTGTGACCAGAGAGTAGGGTCCTGTAGACCGAGCGTGAACTTTATCCTCCACCAAGTGGTGGAGCTTCATCATGAGAACCTTCCCCACCGTAACTGGTTGGTCATAAGCGATTCCTGTTTTGCCATCATGGAGTATCTGCTTGCCCAGGATGGGCACAGGATCGCCTGTTTCTAGCATCAGTTCATCTGCGAAAGTCCGCAGAGATTCCATACTCTTGATATTTCCCGTTTTCCGATCGAGCGATTCAGCCCAGAGGCGCAGGCATGCTTCAATCGCCAACTGATCATAGGCGGAATGCTTTCTGGCTGGGATATCACTATCCTCAAACACTAACAAATCATCTGGGTTGTAGCCGTTATCTCGCAGCCATTCGCGCAGTGCTGCTCGACGGGCGTAACGGATGTCGGTTGCCAGTAGGTCCAGTTCGTACCCCTTACCTCCAAGCCAATTCTCGAGGTATAAGCGCCTTACTTCATCGTCGTCCACAAACGCATCTTCCTCGTAATTGCCTGTTTCTTTCACCCACTCCCAGCCGCTATCTGCAATTACCTGCCAGGCGTGGTCCATCATCCACGCACGAGCTAATTCCGCCTCGATCTCCTCCTCATTCGCACCATCGAATGCAGGCGTTACTGCTCGGAAATCCAGACGATCGGCTGCCCAGCCAAGGTGCGCCTCAAGAATCTGACCGATATTCATCCGCCCCGGTACGCCAAGGGGATTCAGAATCAGATCAACAGGTGTACCATCACTTAGATAAGGCATGTCGGCTACGGGAACCACTTTAGAGATGACTCCCTTGTTGCCATGCCGGCCCGCCATCTTGTCGCCCTCTGTTGCCTTACGTTTTTGGGCGACAGAGACACGCACCATTTTTTCAACACCGGCCGGAAGATCTCGGTGTTCTTCTCGCGTGAACACCTTCACATCAACAACTTTTCCCCTCTCACCGTGAGGGATGCGCAAAGAAGTATCCTTCACCTCGCGCGCCTTCTCACCAAAAATGGCCCTAAGGAGTTTCTCCTCCGGCGTCAGTTCCTTCTCACCTTTGGGAGTGATCTTGCCAACAAGGATGTCGTTCGGTCCCACTTCGGCTCCAACACGGATGATGCCGTCGTCATTAAGATCGCGGAGAGCGTCATCGCCCACATTGGGGATATCGTAGGTTATCTCTTCAGGTCCCAGTTTGGTATCTCTCGCTTCCACCTCATGTTTTTCAATATGGACAGAAGTGTAAAGGTCCTCTTGAACAAGCCGTTCAGAGATCAGGATCGCATCCTCAAAGTCCCCGCCCTCCCAGGACATGAATGCGGTCAAGACATTTTGACCCAGGGCGAGTTCGCCATTCGCGGTAGAGGAGGAGTCTGCTATAGCATCCCCCTTCACCACTCGCTGACCTTTAACTATGGCGGGACGCTGATCGATGCATGTGCTCTGATTCGAGCGGTTGTATTTACGAAGTTTGTATGTCGACCGGTTACGGCCTGAGCGGATGACAACCTGATTCCCGGTTACCGACTCGACCTCTCCATCCACTTCGGTCACGATGACCTGACCCGAATCTATCGCCGCGTAGCGTTCCATCCCCGTCGAAACCAGAGGCGTCTCGGGCCGAATGAGCGGAACAGCCTGAGTCATCATGTTCGAACCCATGAGCGCTCGGTTCGCATCATCATGCTCGAGGAAAGGGATGAGAGCCGCGCTCACACCAACGATTTGTCGGGGGGCGACATCCATATAATCGATATTAGCAGGAGTGAAGAATTGGAAATCACCGTGCGTCCGGCAGGAGACTCGGGGTCTAACGAATTCGAAGGATGCATTCAGAGGTGCATTTGCCTGTGCTATGACGAATTCATCCTCATCATACGCCGAGAGGTAATCAATATCCTCGGAGACAAACGGCATAATCGGAATCAAGCCATCAAATTTTTCCAGTTTCTTGGCAATACTCTCGGTGATCTTTTCGCCATCTGTTACAACCGGTTTTCTTCCCCGCGGCAATGTCAAATCGCCTCGAGCTTTGCGGCCAACCAGGCGTGAGTCCGCCGCTTTGAGCTCAGACAAAACCTTGCGATAGGGGGTCTCAATGAATCCATAGCTGTTGACGCGGGCGTAGGATGCCAAACGCCCGATGAGGCCGATATTCGGGCCTTCCGGCGTTTCAATTGGACATATGCGGCCATAGTGAGAATGGTGAACATCGCGCACATCGAAACCCGCTCGCTCACGACGCAAACCACCGGGGCCAAGCGCAGAAAGCGTTCGTTTATGGCGCAGCTCTGCCAACGGGTTTGTCTGATCCATAAATTGGGAAAGCTGGCTCGATCCAAAGAACTCGCGTATCGCGGCGACAACAGGTCTAATGTTTATAAGTGAGATTGGCGAGATATTGTCTTGATCGCGAATCGACATCCGTTCCAGGATGACCCGCTCCATTCGGCGCAGGCCTACACGCAGTTTGCCCTGTATGAGTTCACCAACAGTTTTCACCCGGCGATTGCCGAGGTGATCAATATCATCCGGTTGTTTCACCCCGTTATTAATGAGGATGAGACGCTCGATGAGACGCACCATGTCCCAGGTCGTCACTCGACGATGCTCAAGGGGCACGATTTTATCAAGATCTAATTTCTGATTTAATTTGTATCGCCCCACACGCTCCAGGTCATAACGGCGCTGGTCGAAGAGCTGCTCCATCATGTACTCGCGGGCATTGTCCAGCGTGGCCGGATCGCCTGGGCGCATTCTGCGGTAAAACTCAATTAGGGCTTCTTCCGCTATAGTACGGTTATTCGTAAGTTCCCAGGTGGGTTCCTGTCGAATCGTCGTTGCGATATAAGGATGATCCGGGTTGTTGTCGGCATCGGCGAAAAGCTCAAGCAATTCCTCGTCTGATCCATCCGAGAGCGGTGATGAGCCAAGGCCATCATCAATCGCAGCTAACGCTCGCAGCAAGATGGTTACGGGTACGGTGCGCTTGCGGTTGAATTTCAATGTTAAATAATCACTCTTCCGAGTCTCGAATTCCATCCAGGCGCCGCGATCTGGAATGAGCTTTGCGGCAGCTAAACGACGGCCCGACGTTCGATCCTCTGGTGCCTCGAAATAAACGCCAGGCGAGCGAATGAGTTGAGATACAACAACACGCTCCGTGCCGTTAATAATAAACGTGCCTTTCTCGGTCATGAGTGGAAAATCGCCCAAGAAGATATCTTGTTTGATGGGTTCAGGAACTTCGGATCCCGCCAAGAGGACAGAAACGTACATCGGCGCGGCGTACGTCAGATCGCGCTCAACACATTCCTCGATTCCGTGCTTGGGGTCTTCAAACCAATACTTAAGCTTGAACTCTTTTGCCTCCGGTGTGTTCCCCGGAAAAAAGAGCTTCATCCCGCTGTTGTATGAGACGATGGGAGAGATCTCATTAAAAAGCTCAGAAAGTCCTGTTTTCTCAAGCCATTTAAATGATTCCAGTTGGACGTCAATGAGGTTTGGTAAGCTATAAACCTCAGGTATTCGGGAATACCATTTTTGATCTCTGGTCGATGCCATACCCTACTAACTCCTGTATGCTGTTATTGCGCGATCTTATCTCGACGACTAACATGCAAGGGATTTCTGTACCAAGCAGGAAACGGCTGATCGGCAAGACCAGCTCCAAAAGTACTTCTTTCTTCACTTAGCACAGCTAAACGCCCTTTGGAAAACCTCAAGAATTTGACTGCAACCTATTATTCTACCATATCAATCAAGGCCTGTGAAT
>JAUWDI010000092.1 GCA_030608865.1 Anaerolineales bacterium
AATAATGATGAGTGGTCTTTCAGTTTCCACGCTTATTGGATCTTTCCTATGCCGCGTAGGACTCGCTCAGGCGTCAGCGGAAACGAATCAAACCAGGTGCCGAGCGCATCATGAACCGCGGCGATGACTGCAGGTGCCAACGGGATATAGGGCATCTCAGCCATTCCCCGCGCCCCCCAGGGGCCAATAGGGTCGGGATACTCAAGGATCAGCGATTCAACCTTGTCGGGGATGTCCAACACAGTGGGAATGAGATAGGTCGAGAGTTGACCGGTCTGGACGTAGCCGCCCTCCTGTTGAAAATCCTCCAGAATTGCGTAGCCAAGCGCCTGGACGACGGCACCCTCGATCTGTCCTTCAACCAACTGTGGGTTGATCGCCTGCCCTACATCATTGGCAGAGATAACTTCCAGGACGCGTATTGCGCCGGTCTCCGTGTCCACCTCAACCGAGACAACCTGGGCGACGTAACCATACGCGAAATTAGGTTCTGACTTACCCGTCTTCGGGTCAAGAGGTGTCGTCGCTGGCGGGCGGTACTGATAGAAAGCGATGGCTGGTCGTTCCCCATCTTTCCACTTTTTCAGCGCTTCTTCAGCCGCACCCCGGATCGCGTTTCCGCTCATGAAAGTCAACCGCGAGGCGGATGCGGATCCCGAATCCGCAGTTTGCGCCGTATCAGAGACAATCAAGCGGACCTTCTCAATCGGGGCACCGACTGCATCGGCGGTCATCTGCACCATTACCGTATGCGTCCCTTGTCCGACTTCCGCCCCCGCGTGATGCAGGACGACTTCCTCAATCTCGGACTCGCCGTGTAATTCGATCTCCGCCGAGCACTGCTCTGGCGCACCAAACGAGAAGCCAACATTCTTGAAGCCGCAGGCGAAGCCTACGCCGTGCCGGATGTGCTCTTCCTGTGTGTCATCAGAGGCTTTTAACTCAGGTCTGCTCCAACCACGCTCTGTATGTTTCCAACCGGCTCTTTCTGCAGCCTTTTCGACGACTTTGTCGATGCTTACGCCCTTCGGCAGAGGCGTATCCACAGAGAGAAGAGAACCTTCTTTCAGCAGGTTCCGAACCCTGATTTCCACTGGATCGATCCCCAGTGATTCGGCCAGCTTATTCATCTGCCCCTCAGCAGCAAATGCCCCCTGTGGTCCGCCAAAACCACGGAAGGCGCCGCCAGGAATGTGATTTGTATACACGGAATATGCATCTACCTTCACGTTCGGAATCTCATAAGGACCCGTGCACATCATGGTGGCATTACCAAGAACCTTGGTAGAGGTATATGCGTATGCACCGCCGTCCTGGATCACATCAACCTCAGCAGCCGTGAGAACGCCATCTTTCGTGGCCCCCCACTTCGTCCTTAAGATGAAGGGATGCCGCTTGTGGTGACCGATGATCGATTCTTCCCGGGACCAGATGATCTTGACCGGCCTATCGATACCTTGCTGGTGCAAACGATAGACTGCGAGCGCCAGGACGATCTGGATCGACATATCCTCCCGTCCGCCGAACGCCCCTCCAATCGCCGGGTAGATCACACGGATCTGATCCTGCGGCAGCCCCAATGCGTGGGCAACTTGTTCCTGGTCTTCATGCGTCCATTGTCCGGCGGCTTCGATCGTCACCCGCCCTTCTTCATCGATATAACTAATTCCCGCTTCTGGTTGAAGATACGCATGCTCCTGCCAAGGGGTATGGTATTCTCCTTCGATAATCACATCCGCTGCCCCAAAACCCGCCTCAAGATCCCCCTTCCGAATCTGGTAATGACAGAAGACATTGCTTCCATTGTCGGGGTGGATGAGGGAGCTTGATTCACGCATGGCTTCCAGTGGATCCAGAATCACTGGCAAATCCTCATATTCCACCATGATGCGCTTGACCGCCTCAGCGGCGATCGTTTCTTGGTCGGCAATAACCAGCGCGACCTGGTCACCAATAAACCGGACCCGGTCGGCATAGGGCTTGGATGACCCCGGGCCACACAAGACAGGCTGATCGGGCATGATGAGACCATACTCGTTTACAGGCACGTCCTTAGCGGTGAAGACCGCCACGACACCGGGGATAGATTCAGCGGAGGTTGTATCAATCTTGGTGACGCGGGCGTGGGGTCGACCCGCAAAGAGAATCTTCATATATGCCTGGTTGGGTCGGTTGATATCCCCCGGGAAAAGGGCCTTTCCAGTGACTTTTCCAACAGCGTCGATGCGCTGGATTGATTTCCCAATCACAGACATTCATTGCTCCAGGCGATGGTTGTTTCGAGTATCACTTAGACCCTCTAACTGGGTGGCCTACGATCGCTGTCGCTCTAATTCTAGGTCGAATATGCGCCGCAGAGCTGCGGTGCTAATAGCGTAGGTTGGATCCATGCCGAAATAGGAAAGCGAGCCAGCCCCCAGGGTCTTCCCACGGGTCAGGGGAGTATCGGAGGCATAGTGGAGGACGCCAAGGTCAAATGGCAGACCATATAAGTTGACGATCTCATTTATCGGATACCGTTTTGGACGGAAGAGTTCATATATTGCGGACAAGTAAGGGCTTGCCTCCATCTCGATGTCCGTATAGCCCTCTCGATAGAACACATCCATGTAGCGCGGCGTTTGCAGGAACGTACCCAGCACACTTACGGCTTTCTGATTGTCAAGCACTGTTCCATAAACCAGGTCATCGCGTAGATCTGCGGCGCTGAAGGAATTCTCAAAGAGATACGTGTTGCGTGAATGTTCGTCATGGATAACTGCCGGGACCATCACGTCGCCAACGACACCATTCAGAGTCGCCGCCTTGCCCATGACGTAAACGCCGCGCAATTCTCCAAATCGTGTAGCAGCATGTGAGAGAATCAGGTAGGCAGCCATCCCCAGTGGATAGTCGATGTTCATAACAATCGCGTCAGAATCCTTAAGCCGATCAAGGTCCTCACGCCGGAGCCGTGTGTCGATCCAATCAGAGCGTATATTTTTAAGCTCGATAAGCTGGGCCTCAACGTCGAAAGCATGTTCGCTCTGAACGCGTACGATCCCAGCCTCTCGTTCGGCTTGTGCTCGCTGACTATGAGCATCTTTTCCATGCTCCGACCGCACATACTTCTTAAGTGTGTAGTAGAGAAAATTCTCTCGACTGGAAGGGATCTGTTTGGATTTGATCTCTTCCCATTCTTCCAGGAGCTTATGACACTCTGGTTGCTGCAGGTAGCGAACAAGTTCTTCTTCATGGCGCAGGGCATAACCGCTGATTAAGTTAACGATACTGTGGGCGTTACTGGAGACGAAATAAACCGGTCGCTGCAGGATGGAAGGCATCGCCTTCTCGATTCCTTCCCACCAGATTTGGGTCGCCTGGCGGTAATCATTTAGCGAACCTGCTAAGAGGCGGATTTTTAACCGCTTCTCCTTCGAGGCGATTGCAGTGAGCATCGTCCAGAATGACTCCCCCCAGGCATCGTGCAATCTCTTCAACTCATCGGTTTTCATCGCCAATCCGGCAGCCAGAACCGCAAGCCCTTCATTCGTCTTGAGTGGGTCATTTAGAAATGTTCTAACCTGTTCACCTTGTAATAAGTGATGAAGTTTGTTCCACTCGATTTGGTAGGCAGTTAAAAGCGGAACCATATCGTCGATATCTGAGCGGCTGGCGATGTAGCAGGCAAGTGTGTCTTTACCATCGAAGAAACTCCTCCGGCGGCGAGCCTGCGCCACAGCCGGCTGCCACTTCTCGACATTTCCGAATCCCTTGTTTGCGAAGACAGCCTGGCTTTGACCAAGCACAACTCGCTCCACATCTACGATGCAAGATGGCAAGCGAAGAGAACTGTAGATAAGCGCCGACGTATCCGGAGTTTCGGAACGCGCATCCGGATGAAGAGATGACCCCATGTTCGTGTGCACTTCCTCAAGCGAACGCACTCGCACATCCATTGTGGACCGTAATAGCGAGTAATACGTCCGCATGTAGAGCTCGATTTCTTCAGAGCCTGTGCGTGGCACGGTTCTATCCATCGGTATACCTCAATATCTACGTTTCCTTTTCTCTCGCCGCTCTCTGCGCTTCTTGCGTTTCTCAGCCTTCCGGTCGATCGAGACATCTGTTTCACCCGGCCGAATAGGAAAGGCCATCGCGTAGATAACGCTGAGAACCGTGTAGCTTAGGAGTGTGAACAGAAAACCCACGATGAGCTTAATCAGCAAACCGCCTCCCAGAAAAGGAGCGAATTTGGGATAAAAGGCAGCACGCGGGATGTACATCCAGCCGTTCTCAGCGTTGGCGCTCAGAAACCAATCAGCGAAGAAATAACCAGCTGTGGCGAAGAGCGCAATCAGGATTAATCCCACCCCTCTCCACTTGGGATCTAACCTTTCCCGTTTTTCCCGGTCCTTATCGAGAGATCTAAAGCGGTAGGAATCTCGTCCCATGACGGCTTCCTCCTCCTCGGCTCGCTAAGAACCGAGAATTCTTGCTATTAACTCCCATCAGGGAGCATGTATCGCATTAATCATGTCACAACGATACCGCAAGAGATTCATTGTGACTCAGAACCCGACTGCATTAGTCCAGCAGCGCGCTCGAAAGCAGAGAGTATCTTATAGTAACCGGTGCAGCGGCACAGGTTACCTGTAATCGCCTGCTGGATCGAAAATATATCAGGCTCGGGCTGTTCTTCGAATAATTTAGCCCCCGCCATCAAGAACCCCGGTGTGCAATATCCGCATTGCACTGCACCTTCCTCAATAAAAGCTTGCTGCAGTGGATGCAGCTTGTCATCCTGACTAAGCCCTTCGATGGTAACGATCTCTGCCCCGTGCGCCCGCGGTGCGGGCACCATACAAGCCATCACCGCCACACCGTCGAGATAAACTGTGCAAGCACCGCATTCACCTTCCGCACAGCCCTCTTTCGTGCCGGTTAATCCCCCTTCCTCCCGCAAGAGACGCAGAAGGGTTTTATTAAACCCGCTATTGAAGCGATGAGGCTTCCCATTGATGGTCGTCTCGATCGTTACGTCTTGATGATGTTCCTTGGAGTCCAATAGGGGTTGAATCGGTTGAACTCCCGATCTTCCCCGCAGCATCACTGGATTCTCGGGGAAGCCCTCTCGCTCGCTTTCATTATTAATCTGCCGCAGCGCCCGGAGTGTGCAAACTCGCACCATCTCCTGGCGGTATCCTGCGCTTCCCCGTAAATCGTCAATAGGGCGAGCTGCAAG